>CALVFK010000020.1 GCA_944326805.1 uncultured Massilimicrobiota sp.
TTAAAGATTGCAGTCAGACACAATTAGAAAAGATTGATGATTATATCTTGTTGAATATAAGTTACAATGATTTTTATAAATTAATTCATTCATGATATCAAAGGGACTTTGAGTCCCTTTGATATAATTCACAATTCTTTATATGGAAATCATTAGAACTATAAAAATTCAATAGAGTAATGGATAAATTTGAGTAGCGTAGAGGCTGCTTTTTATTTTTTTGAAAATTATGATAAATGTCAAATAGATATTTAATATAAAGCATATGTTAATATAAAAATGATTATATGATTTGTGTATTTAAATGTTTTATGATTAAATATAAAAAAGAGGTGAGTGAAATGTCAAAAACATTAATAGGAAGAATATTGGAAATGGATCCGGCAGCGCGCCATCCATTGAATGTTATTATAAATTATCCTGGCTTACATGCGATGTTTTTCTTTCGTATTTATCATTTTTTATGGAAGATTCATCTTAAATTGATAGCGCGTCTTTTAAGTCAAATAGCACGTTTTTTAACAGGAATTGAAATTCACCCTGGAGCAACTATTGGTAAACGTTTCTTTATTGATCATGGAATGGGTGTAGTTATAGGGGAAACAACAATTATTGGTGATGACTGTACTTTGTATCAAGGAGTGACTTTAGGTGGTGTAGGAACAGGAGAGCATAAGGTAAAAAGACATCCAACATTAAAGAATAATGTGATGGTTTCTGCTGGCGCAAAGGTCATTGGAGATGTAACGATTGGTGATAACAGTATTATTGGGGCATCTTCTGTTGTTTTAAAAGATGTTCCGCCAAATTGTACTGTTATTGGAATCCCTGGAAGGATTGTGAAAGAAAATGGCCAAAGAGTGGATAAAGAATTATAAACATTGGATTTTCTTGACAGGGTCATGGATGTGTTTATTTTTCTTTATATTCACTTTTATGAATGGATTATGGCATGATATAGATTGTGCAGTTTATGCCTATTTTTTATCTATTCGCCAACCAGTTTTAACATCTCTTATTAAAATAATGACTTATTTAGGATCGGCTGGATTTGTGATTGTTTTATGTCTTGTCGGAATTGTTATGAAGAAGTCTTTAGGCTTGATATTAAGTCTTCATATGGTTATTCTAGCTTTGATCAACTTTGTAATGAAAAATATTGTCATGAGACCACGTCCTGCTTATTTTCCTATAATTCAAGAATATGGATATAGTTTTCCATCATTTCATGCTATGATGTCAATGAGTTTATATGGATTCATTGCTTATAAACTATGGAAATCTCATCGCTTATTAGCTATCGTTATTTTAACGATACCTATTATAGTAGGAATTACACGTATATATTTAGGTGTTCATTATGCAAGTGATGTTGTAGCAGGATGGCTTATTTCATTATGTTACCTTTCAGTTCTTTATTTTATTCATAAATATCCCTCTATTTCATAAAAATGAAATAGGGGGATTATATATGTCTATTGATATACAAGCTGCTTTATATTATTATCATTTGGGTTTAATCAAAAGAGAAAATCATTTATATTGTTTAGTGGATTTAAAGACAGGGGAATGGTATGAATTGATGACTATTTATTATATTGAAACGTTGTTGAAAAGATGGAATCAAATGAGAATGAGCAATTGCATTCAAGAAGATTACATGTTAGAATAAAACATGTTGAAGATTTTCTCTCTATAGTTAAATGGATATAACAAGTCCCTCCTAAGGACTAGTTGTAGGTTCGATTCCTACTAGGGAGGCCATTGAAAAATACCGAAATACATTTTTGTTTTCGGTTTTATTATTTTAAAAATGAGTGAATAAATAAAATTTGTATAGATTTTTATCAATGCTTTAAAAGCATAATTTATAATAACATATAAGTATTAGACATTGTATATAACTCTTTTTATAATGAAGGTGTTCCTAAAGGGAATACCTTTATTTTTTAAGAAAGGAGTTTGTACATGACAATAGAAGAAGCAAGTCAGAAATATAATATACCTATTAAAATACTCAAAGAGTATGAAAAATGGGGATTATGTGATGAAGTGAAAAAGGTAATGGGGACATGGAACTATGATGACAGTGATATTGAACGTTTGAGTATTATTATGACACTTCATGATATTGGATTTACAAATGAAGATATTGAAAAATATATGAGATTATTAGTTGAAGGAAACGATACACGAAAACAACGCATAGATATGTTGAATAAAAAAAGAAATGGAATTTTGAGTGAAGTACATTTTAAGGAAAAACAAATATCACGATTAGATTATTTAAGATATGAAATTCAAAAAGAAAATCAAAAAAGGAGGAAAAGACAATGGATGTAAAGAAATTATATGAAACAGATCCAGAATTTATGGATATTTTTGAACATTTTGCAGGGGATGAAGTTATTCATCAAAAAGGACAGGAATTAGATGATGTGACACGTTATATGGCTATTCTAGCGACACTATTAGGATGTCAGGGATTGGATGCTTTCCGTTATATATTGCCACAGGCATTACAAGCAGGAGTAACACCTGTGATGGTGAAAGAAGTTGTTTATCAATCTTGTGATTATTTAGGTTTTGGTAAAATGCTACCATTTTTAAATATTGTCAATGAAGAATTAGAAAAACAAAACATCGCATTACCTTTACCATCACAAAAAACCACAACAATGGCTAATCGCCTGGAAAAAGGTGCTCATACACAAGCTGTTATTTTTGGTGACCATATGAAAGAAGCATGGAAAAATGGACATATTAATCAATGGTTAGCTGATAACTGTTTTGGTGATTTTTATACACGTACCGGTTTAACATTGGCTCAACGAGAAATGATTACTTTTTGTTTCTTAATGGCTCAAGGTGGTTGTGAACCTCAATTGATTGCTCATGCTAAAGGAAATATGAATTTAGGAAATGATGAAGCTTTTTTAAGAAAAGTTGTTTCACAATGTTTACCTTATATGGGATATCCTCGTAGTTTGAATGCCATGACATGTATTCAAAAAGCGTTAGAATCATGAAACAAAAATTAAAGATTATCATTGATATTTTGATGGTAGGGCTTGTGCTTGGCTGCAGTGGTTATCAGCTTTTCTCACAGGCTCTCCATGAATGGTTGGGTGCCATTGCTTTGTTGACTTTTATCATTCATAATATTTTAAATAGATCATGGTATCGACATCTTTTAAAAGGGCATTATACATCGATACGTTGTGTTTATATCATCGTTAATAGTTTGGTTGTTTTTACCATGCTTATGCAGATGATCAGTGGAATCATGATGTCCCGTGTTGTCTTTGATTTTTTGAATATGCATTATTTGATTTCATTAGCCAGACGAATGCATATTTTAGGAGCATACTGGGGATTTTTATTGATTGGATTGCATATAGGACTTCACTGGCATATGTGTATTCATTATTATCAAAAAAAGGTCTCTCATCTCATGATTCCAATACCTCACTTTTCTTTTGTCTTATCTGCATTGATAGCCATTTATGGTTTTTATGCAATGATAAAAAGAAATTTTTTCACTTATCTTTTTTTAAGAAATGAGTTTGTATTTATGGATTTTCAGGAACCTTTGTTATTCTTTTATTTAGACTATTTTATGATTATAGGATTATGTATTTTTATAAGTTATTATGGAATAAAACTTTTAAGGCAAGTCAAAGGAATATAAAGTATGCTATAATAATAGCAAAGGAGTGAAGCATATGAATCGAATAAAACGTAGTCAAGAAAAGTATGAACAGTTATTTTTAAAGGAACAGACAGTAGACGTGCATGATCCTGAGTTTATGGCACAATTACAAAGATTGATTTTTGGTGAAGTCTTTGATATTGGGATTTTAACTGATCAACAAAGAGAAATGATCACTTGTACAGTTTTGACTGTTTTACAGACTTTACCACAACTCAAAGCTCATGTTCAAGCTGCATTGAATGTGGGTGTAACACCTTTAGAGTTAAGAGAAGCTTTTTATCAATGTGCACCATTTATTGGCTATCCAAGAACTTTGAATGCAATTGGTGTTTTTAATGAAGTGCTCCAACAAAGAGGTATTGAATTACCATTAGATCCTCAATGTGATTTTAATGATGATGAAAGATATGAACGAGGACTTGCGATTCAAAAAGAATTATATGGTGATGAAATTAAAGAACGTTATCAATATTTACCAGAAGAATTTCGTGAGGCCTTACCAAGATTTTTAACAGAATGGTGTTTTGGGGATTGTTATACAAGACAAGCAATGGATATTCAAACAAGAGAATTGCTGATTTTTTGTATTTTGACAGCCTTAAATGCGAGTGGTCAGCTTTATGCTCATGCATTAGGTAATATAAAGGTAGGAAATTCATTAGAAGTGCTTTATAGTGCATTGATTCAATGTTTACCTTATTTAGGTTTTCCTTGTATTTTTAATGCTTTTCAAGCTATTAAAGAATTAGCATAATTAAAAAAGAGGAGTTCATTTTTGAACTCCTCAAAACAATTAAAAAGCCATTTTATAACTATCTTTTCCAAAGCGTTTAATATATTCCTGTTCATTATTAGCCAATCTTAATTTCATAATGACATTACTGATTAAGGCTGGAATAGATGTCCCATCTTCATATGTAGAAGAACCCCATACTTGTTCGAAAAGATATGACACACTAAAAGGTTGATAGGGGTGAGCAATTAAAATAGATAAAAGCTTGTATTCATTTTTTGTGAGTGTCAGTGCTTTTCCATGACAGGAACATGTTCTGGCTGTTGTATCCATGACAATATCTTTAAAACGATAAATACGTCTAGGTTTTAAAATTCCGTTTTTATAAACAGATTGAATTTTAATATCTAAATCTTTGAGTGCAAAAGGTTCAGTTAAGTAATCATCAGCGCCTGCATTTAATAAAGATTCTAAATAGTCTGGCGCAAGGGCATCACTTAATACAATAACAATGGGTTGACCATGTAGTTTGATTTGAACTAAAAAATCTCTAATTCGAATACGTGGAAAATTATCTTCAATGATGACACAATCATAAGTCTGGTTTTCAAAATAATTTTCTAAATCTTTATATGTTATGACTTGTTGACAAATATAGTCTTTAGATTCTAAATAGTCTTTGATTTGATTGTTGAAATCTTGATGACTGTGAATAATAAGAGCTTTAAATTGTCCAAACATAAAATTTCACCTCCTCATAAGTATAATATGAAATAAGAAAAATACAATAGAATATGAAAATATTTCATGAGATTTTGAATGAATTTATAGATGAGTATGAAGATTTTATATAGACATTATGATAAGAAATTGATACAATGGTTGAAAAAAGGGGGATGTATTGTTCATGGATATGAATAAGTTACTTGAAAATTATGGATGTTTGACTTTCAGTGATGATGTAATGCGAGAAAGAATTCCAAATTCAACATATAAGGCTTTTCATAAAGCATTGGATCGAGGTGAGCCATTAGCAAAAGAAACAGCTACTGTAATTGCGAATGCGATGAAAATATGGGCTGTAGAAAATGGAGCAACTCATTTTACACACTGGTTTATGCCTATGACAGGTTTAACAGCTGAAAAGCATGATGCTTTTTTAGAACCTGATGGAAATAAAGCCATTTTAGAGTTTAGTGGAAAAACATTAAGAAAAGGGGAACCAGATGCTTCCTCTTTTCCAAGTGGAGGATTACGTGCGACTTTTGAAGCACGTGGTTATACAGCATGGGATTGTACTTCACCAGCTTTTGTAAAAGATGGAAGTTTGTATATTCCAACATTATTTTGTTCTTATACAGGAGAAGCACTTGATAAGAAAACACCTTTATTAAAATCAGTAGATGCTTTAACGAAAGCTTCATGTCGTTTATTACCAATGCTTGGAATGGAAGGTGTAACACATGTTGATGCTTCAGTAGGAAGTGAACAGGAATATTTTTTGGTAGCTGATGAATTTTATCAAAAACGTATGGATTTGAAGTTAACAGGGAGAACTTTATTCGGGGCTATGGCACCAAAAGGGCAAGAACTGGAAGATCATTATTTTGGAAGTTTAAAACGTAAAGTCGCAGCTTTCATGAAGGAATTAGATCATGAATTATGGAAATATGGGATTCCATCAAAAACCAAACATAATGAAGTGGCACCAGCACAACATGAAGTGGCTTGTGTTTATCGTAATGTCAATATTACAACAGATAATAATCATTTATTGATGTTGTTGATGCAGGATATTGCTAAAAAGCATGGACTGAGATGTCTACTTCATGAAAAACCATTTGCTGGAGTCAATGGTTCAGGAAAGCATGATAACTGGTCTGTTGTCACAAATACAGGTGTCAACTTATTTAATCCTGGTCCTAACCCTATTGAAAATCTGCCTTTTTTAGCTGCTCTTGCTTGTACAATTAAAGCTGTTGATGAGTTTGCGGATTTATTACGTATGTCAACTGCGACAGCTGGCAATGATCATCGTTTAGGAGCCAATGAAGCACCTCCGGCTATCATTTCAATGTTTTTAGGTGAAGATTTGGATAAGCTGATTCATGCGATTATTGAAGGGGAAGAATTGGAAAATAATGATAAAGCCAGATTCCAGACAGGTGTTTCTGTTGTTCCTGATTTTTCTAAAGATAATACAGATCGTAATCGTACATCTCCTTTTGCTTTTACAGGTAATAAATTTGAATTTAGAGCTGTTGGTTCTTCACAATCTATTGCTGGACCTAATACTGTCTTAAATTCAATTTTGGCTTATGAAATGGAAGAAATGGCTGATTTGATTGAACAGGGACAAGAACCAATGGAAGTTATTAAAACATTCTTATCTCAACATCAAAGAATTATTTTTAATGGTGATGGTTACTCTCATGAATGGGAAGAAGAAGCAAAGCGTAGAGGACTTCCAAATCGTAAAAATACAGTAGAAGCGATGGAATGTTTAAAGGCTGAAAAGAACATTCAAATGTTTAAACACTTAGGTATTTATAGTGAAATTGAACTTCAGGCACGTTATGAAATCTTGCTTGAAAACTATAATAAAACAATTCAAGTAGAAGCTTTAACGGCTTTAAAGATGGCAAGAAATGAAATCTATCCAGCAGCTTTATCTTATTTAAATCAATTAACACAAACATCTTTGCATATGAAAGAATTAGGTGTTGGTTGTGATTATGTAATTGATGATGTTAAAAATCTTTCATCATTGTTATCTCAAATGAAAAATCAAATGATGATTTTAGAAAAACATATTGAAAGAGCACAACATATTCAAGCTGATATTTTAGATATTGCAAAAATATGGCGTGATGATGTTTTAACAACAATGAATACATTAAGAGAAATTGTTGATTCTATTGAAAACAGTGTTGATGAAAAATATTGGCCTATGCCAACATATATGGATTTATTATTTGGTATATAAAAATCAGCTTAGGCTGGTTTTTTTATATCTTCAAAATGAAATGGTAAATAAGTGAAAATGTTTCTTATTTGCAAAGAGTATGCTATAATAGAAATAGCTTTAAAGGGGTGGTGTAGATGAAAACAAGATTATATAAGCAAAGTGATTTAGAGGCTGTTTTAAAATTATTTTATGATAATATTCATACTGTCTGTGTCAATGATTATACATTAGAACAATTAGATGCATGGGCACCCAAGGAACCTGATGTTTATCGCTGGCAGGCATCTTTGAATAGAAATCATACATTAGTTGTTGAAAAAGAATCACAGATTATTGGTTTTGGGGATGTTGGTGAAACAGGATATTTAGATAGATTGTATGTTCATCCAGATTATCTACATCAAGGGATTGCTTCTTTAATAGTAGAACAATTAGAAAAATATGCTAAAGCCAAAGGCATTGCTTTTATGAATACTGCGGCTTCTGTGACATCACAGCGATTTTTTGAAAAACAGGGCTATGTTCTTTTACAGGAACAGATTGTGGAAAGACGTGGTGTACGTATGAGAAGATATTTGATGGAAAAGAAACTTTAATGAAAAAAGGCTATAAAGAGCATCATTTCTTTATAGCTTTTTATTTGGCTTTTAAAATATATAAACGTGATACATAATCACCGACATGATCTTTGCTTTCACCACTTGATGAATCACTTAATAATAAACCAATATTCATTAACTCATCACCATAATAATTTTTGTTATGAATCGACACATAATATTCTTTATGTGGATCTAGTCCTAACAGCTTCACACGATTATAATGAACGTTTACTTGTTGTAAAGGACGATAATATCCTACAATCGCAACATCTTTTTGTGAGGAAACAACCATCCATATAGTTTCATTTGTTTCAAATGGACTTCTCAAACGATAAAATGTGCCAAATTGAAATAGAGATCGATATTTTTTCATGAATTGAACTTCTTGCATGACCTCCTCACGTTCCTTTAAAGAAAGCTCATTTAAATCCAGTTCATATCCAAAAGTCCCAAAATAGGCAACATTGGCTCTGGTATGGAGTGGTGTATTTCTAAAAACTTGGTGATTAGGAATAGCTGAAACATGAGAACCAATGGAAGATAGGGGATAGACATAAGATGTACCATATTGAATCTTTAATCGTTCGATTGCATCACTGTTATCACTGGCCCAGCATTGAGGAGCATAATACAACATACCAGGATCAAATCTTCCACCACCACTGGCACATGATTCAAATAAAATATGTGGGAATTGTGTTGTCAACATATCATAAAGATGATAAACACCTAAAATATATTCATGCATGACACGTCCTTGATGCTCTTGATCATGGCATGAAGAATACACTTCACTCATACTGCGATTCATATCCCATTTGATATATGAAATGGGTGATGTTGATAAAATTTTATATAACATTTGATAAATGTATTGAACCACTTCAGGATTAGAAAAATCTAAAACATATTGATGGCGACCATGACTTAATGTATGATTAGGTGTCTGTAAAACCCATTGTGGGTGTAAATGATAGAGATTGGAATCTTTATTGACCATTTCTGGTTCAATCCATAATCCAAATTGCATACCTAAATCATTGATTTTTTGAGATAATCCTTGAATACCATGAGGCAATTTTTCAAGATTAGGATACCAGTCACCTAAACCAGTATGATCATCATTTCTTTGACCAAACCATCCATCATCTAAAACAAAGAGTTCAATGCCTAATTCTTTTGCTGTTTTTGCAATAGACAGAATCTTTTCTTCATCAAAATTCATATAAGTTGCTTCCCAGTTATTGATTAAAATGGGCCTGACTTGGTCACGATATAGACCTCTTGTTAAACGTTGCTGATAGAGCTGATGATATGTTTGTGACATTGTATTTAAACCATTGGGTGTATAAACCATAACGACTTCTGGAGTCTGAAAGCTTTCATTGGGAGTTAAGGTCCAACAAAAACCAAGTGGATGAATACCCATCATGATACGTGTAACATTATAAGTATCGACTTCAACCTGTGCTAAAAAGTTTCCACTATATACAAAACTAAAAGCATAGACTTCACCATGATATTCATCACAATTTTTTCTTTTCAATGCGATAAAAGGATTAAAATGATGACTGGAATGACCTCTTAATGAGTATATAGATTGAATGCCATGTTCAAGTTGCCTTGTTTTCACATGTCTTTCTCTTGACCATGCTCCTGTTAATTCAACCATTTCAAAATCACAATCAGGCAAATCTAAAGACATACTCATGATTTGATTTAAAGTCAAAGAATGTGTTCCTTGATTTTCAATTTTAACATGGCGAGTGATGACGGGTCTATTTTCATAGATTGTATAACTAAGCTGACACTGACATTGAATGACATGATCGTATAAAGTGATCGTGAGTGTTGTGGCTTCATTTTCATCTTCAATATAAGTGGCAGGTAAACCCTCAAGAGAAGGTTTACCTTTGATAATACTATGGCTCTGATATTGGAACTCCAGTAAATGACTGCCATTATCCTGAGTGATATCAATCGCAGGATGACGCATATCACCATGACCATAGGTTGGATATTCTTGTTTAATGTGTTCCATTGAAAAAGTCAAGTCACCTTCAAACTGACAGGGTGACATAGGGCGAGGGAATAATTCTAATAAATAGTCAAATTGTTCTTTATCATGGACACGCTTTCCATAATAAAGTTGACCAAGTTGACAATTCTTGAGAATTTTAAAAATATAACTGATAGAATCATTATAAAGATGAAATGTTTGACTTGATTGATGATAAATAATAGGCATATGCTATCTCCTTTGTTTATATTTCAGTTTTGTTAGTACATAGTAAAACATAATCGCAAAACATCCACCACATGTATCAATAAGTACATCTGTAAACTGTCCAGCTCGTCCTCCAATAAATAACTGATGCATTTCATCACTACATGCATATAAAAATGTTCCTATAAGAGAGTAAATCATGATTTTTTGAATAGGATATTGATTTTTATAAAAACCATAAATGAATGTTAATGTCAAAAGAGCATATTCACTCATATGAGCTGCTTTTCTGACTATGAATTCTGTTATAGGAATATGTAAATATGTTTGAATCCATAAAACAATTTGTGAACTTAATCCAGATGATTCACTTCCTGTTTGATGAGAAAACATAAAAATAAGAATCATTAAAAATATGGATGGTATAAAATATTTGATTTTTTTCATGAATAACACCTCAAAAACATTATAAAAGAACTTGTCTTTTTCGACAAGTTCTAATCACTTAAATCTTCACCATTAGAAGCAATGACTTTTTTATACCAATAGAAAGAATCTTTACGATAACGTTTTAAAGTTTTAAGATCAAATTCATCTCTATCAACATAAATAAATCCATAACGTTTTTTCATACCTTCATGAGTAGAGATTAAATCAATAGCAGACCAAGGATTATATCCTAACATTTCACATCCATCACTAATCGCAAGTCTAATTTGTTCAATATGTTTTCTTAAATATTCAATACGATATGGGTCATGAACTTTTTCATCTTCTGTTAATGTATCATAAGCTCCTAAACCATTTTCAGTGACTAATAATGGTAAACGATATCTTGAATACATTTCACGAATAGTTGCTCTAAATCCTTGAGGGTCAATTTCCCATCCAAATTCAGTTGTTGGTAAGTTTGGATTTTTAAATCCTTTATACATTCCTGTTTCGCCACGAGCTGTTTGCTGGTCAGCACCAGGATCGCATTCTACAGTTCCATCTTCCCACTGGCAAGTGGCAGTATTGTAGTAGTTGAAACCAATGAAATCAGGATGACCATTTTTCAAAGCTTCTGCATCACCTTCACCAAATTCAGGTGTCGCATCATGTTCTTCTAACCATGCCCAAACGATATTGTTGTAAACACCATAAACGGCCATATCTAAATATAACCAGTTTCTTACAGCGTTATAATTTTGTGCAGCTAGGACATCTTCTGGTTTACAGCTGGCTGGATAAACAAGTGAAATATTTGGTGCTGGTCCAATTTTAGCATTTGGTAACATTTCATGACATAAAGCCATCGCTTTGGCTTGAGCCACTAACATATGATGGTTTTGTTGATAAATTTCTTTTAACTCATTTGTGCATCCTTCAGGGATTGTTAATGTACCAATCACAGGTCCAACCAAAGTTAACATATTTTGTTCATTGATTGTTAACCAATATTTAACTCTGTCACCAAAGTTTTCAAACATAACTTTCGCAAAATTCACAAACCAGTCAATAGATTCTCTGTTTGACCATGAACCTCTTTGATCTAAGGCAGCAGGCATATCAAAGTGGAACATTGTCACAATAGGTTCAATGTTGTATTTCAAACATTCATTGATTAAATTGTTGTAGAACTCAATTCCTTTAGGATTAACTTCTCCAGTTCCTTGTGGTAAAATTCTTGTCCAGGCAATAGAGAAACGATAAGACTTGAATCCCATTTCAGCCATTAAGGCAATATCTTCTTTATAATGATGATAATGATCTGCACAGACTGTTAAATCAGATGTTCCTTCTGGTACCTTTTTAACGTCTTGACAAGATGGACCTTTACCATCTTCTAAATTTGCACCTTCTACCTGATAAGCAGAAGTACTTGCTCCCCAAAGAAAATCTTTAGGAAATGGTTTTAATGTTTTATGTATCATTTTTTATTCCTCCCTTATATTTATTATATAGAAAATCAAAGACTTTGACTATAGATAAAACTTGTTAATCACTTAAATCTTCACCATTAGAAGCAATGACTTTTTTATACCAATAGAAAGAATCTTTTCTATATCTATCTAAAGTTTTTAAATCAAATTCATCTCTATCAACATAAATAAATCCATAACGTTTAACCATACCTTCATGAGTTGAAATTAAATCAACAGCAGACCAAGGACAATATCCTAACATTTCACATCCATCACTAATTGCTAAACGAACTTGTGAAATATGATCTTGATAATATTTGATACGATATTGATCATGAACTTTTCCATCTTCTGTTAATGTATCATAAGCTCCTAAACCGTTTTCAGTGACTAATAATGGTAAACGATATCTTGAATACATTTCACGAATAGTCGCTCTAAATCCTTGAGGGTCAATTTCCCATCCAAATTCAGTTGTTGGTAAATTTGGATTTCTAAATCCTTTATACA
Source organism: uncultured Massilimicrobiota sp. (assembly GCA_944326805.1). GTDB lineage: Bacteria > Bacillota_I > Bacilli_A > Erysipelotrichales > Coprobacillaceae > Allocoprobacillus. The sequence continues at coordinate 12,663 of CALVFK010000020.1, forward strand.
TACCATTAATTCCTTTAGAAGTTTGTTGATCGCTGGCACCAGATAAATCTTCTGTTCCATCAGACCATTGACAAGTGGCAGTATTGTAATAGTTGAAACCAATGAAATCTGGATGTCCATTTTTCAAAGCTTCTGCATCACCTTCAGCAAATTCAGGTGTTGCATCGTTTTCTTCTAACCATGCCCAAACAATATTGTTGTAAACACCATAAACGGCCATATCTAAATATAACCAGTTTCTAATAGCGTTAAAGTTTTGTGCAGCCAAAACATCTTCTGGTTTACAGCTGGCTGGATAAACAAGTGAGATATTTGGTGCTGGTCCAATTTTAGCGTTTGGTAACATTTCGTGGCATAAAGCCATCGCTTTGGCTTGAGCCACTAACATATGATGGTTTTGTTGATAAATTTCTTTTAATTCATTTGTGCATCCTTCTGGTAAATGTAGTGTTCCAATCACAGGACCACTTAAAGTTAAAACATTTTGTTCATTGATTGTTAACCAGTATTTGACACGATCACCAAAGTTTTCAAACATAACTTTCGCAAAGTTCACAAACCAATCAACAGATTCTCTATTTCCCCAGCTTCCTCTTTCATCTAAGGCAGCAGGCATATCAAAGTGGAACATTGTCACTAAGGGTTCAATACCATATTTTAAACATTCATTAATCACATTATTATAATATTCAATTCCTTTAGGATTAACTTCTCCAGTTCCCTGTGGCAAAATTCTTGTCCAGGCAATAGAGAAACGATAAGTTTTAAATCCCATTTCAGCCATTAAAGCAATATCTTCTTTATAACGATGATATTGGTCAGCACAGACTGTTAAATCTGAAGTTCCTTCAGGTACTTTTTTCACGTCTTGACATGATGGACCTTTTCCATCTTCTAAATTTGCACCTTCTACCTGATAAGCAGAAGTACTTGCTCCCCAAAGAAAATCTTTAGGAAATGGTTTTAATGTTTTGTGTATCATCTTTTTTCCTCCTCTTTTTATACAAAAACTATTATAACGAAAACTCTCTTTAAATATAAAAATTTCCAGAAGTTGAAAATATTTTTTATAAGATGAAAATTTGATATTCATCATTTATACACTTGGTTATGTTATGATATAAGTAGGGAGGGAAAAGACATGATTTTTGTAGAAAATAATAGTTTTGATATGATTTTTATGATTGTATTTTTTATCATTGCTGGGACATTTCTTTTTATGATTATCAACGGAATATCTAAGTGGCATCGTAATAATCAGTCGCCAAGACTAACTGTCAAAGCCAAAGTTGTATCTAAACGCATGGATGTTTCTAGTCACTTACATGGAGATAATATGATGTCTCATTCCACCACTTTTTATTATGTTACATTTGAAGTCAAAAGTGGTGATCGTCTGGAATTGGCTTTAAAAGGAAGTGACTATGGTATGTTGGCTGAAAATGATGTTGGTGAACTTACTTTTCAGGGAACACGTTATATTTCATTTGTGAGAGAAAAAATGGATTAAAGAGTTGTCTTTAATCCATTTGCATATTTTCCCATTGTTCAAGAAGATCTTCAAGTTGACGATTTGTTTCATCGATGTTTTGAGTGACTTCGTTATATTTTTTATAATCATTTAAAACATCTTCTTGTTGGAGTTGTTGATTGAAATCTTTTATTTGTTGTTCTAAATGAGAGATTTCTTTTTCTATCTTTTTGATTTGATTTTGATGTTTACGTTGTAATGATTGGGCTTTTTTGGTTTCTATATAAGATTGATTTTTTTCTTTTGTTTCTTTAGTTTCTACTTTTTTATCTAAGTATTGTGAATAATTCCCTGTATAGACATGACATCCATGAGCATTCATTTCAACGACCTGTGTGGCAAGTTTATTAATAAAATAACGGTCATGACTAATAAATAAGATTGTTCCTTCAAAAGATAATAAAGCATCTTCTAAAACCTCTTTAGATTCAATGTCTAAATGATTAGTTGGTTCATCAAGAATCAAAAAATTACAACGTGACAACAATAGTTTCATCAAAACGATACGTCCACGTTCTCCACCAGATAAAACATCAATCGTTTTAAAGACATCATCACCTTTAAATTGAAAAGATGCACAGGCATTTCTAATTTCTGTATTATTCATTTGAGGATATGTATCACTAATTTCCTGAAAAATAGTTTTATGGAATGATAATGATGTATGTTCCTGATCATAGTAACCAATCATAACTTTTGTTCCTAATTTGATTTTACCAGAAGTCGGCATATAATCATTTAAAATAAGATGGAATAATGTTGTCTTTCCAATACCATTCGGTCCAATTAAAGCGACACGTTGTTGCTTTTTGACTTCAAAACTAATGTGTTTAAATAAAGGTTTATCAAATGCCATCGCTAAGTCTTTCACTTTGAGAACATCATAGCCTGATTCTACTAAAGGTTGAAATTGAATACGTATGGCTTGTGGCAGGGCATCTGGTTTTTCGACTTTTTCCATTTTTGCGAGTGCTTTTTCTTTACTTTCAGCACGTTTGACCTGTTTTTCACGATTAAATGACTTTAATAAATCAATACTTTCCTGCATACGTTTAATTTCTTTTTGATTATCAATATAATGTTTTAATTCAACTTCACGATTGTGCTTTTTAATAATAGCATATTCCTGATATGAACATTTATAAGTGGTCGCTTTTCCGTGTTCAATTTCTACAATCTGATTAGAAATCTGGTCAATGAAATAACGGTCATGAGATACCATAATAATGGCATGAGGATAGTTTTTTAAATAGTTTTCCAGCCACTCAATTGATTCTACATCTAAATGATTGGTTGGTTCATCTAAAAGTAAAAGGTCTGGTTTTAATAATAACAATCTTCCTAAAGAAAGACGCGTTTTTTGACCACCTGATAAAATAGAAATAGGCATATCCCACATGGATTCATCAAAACCTAAACCTTTTAAAACACCTTTGATTTGACTTTGATAACTATAACCATCCTGACTTTCAAATTCATACGTTAAGCGTTCATATTCATCCATAATAGAGTCTAAATGTTGATGAGAGGACATTTGTTGTTCGAGTTCACGAAGACGTTTTTCTTTCATGATTAAGGATTGAAAAACATCCTCTAATGCCTGATAAACTGTTAAATCAGGATTGAGTGTATTATGTTGTGATAAATAACCTATTTTGGTATTTTTAGGCATAAAGATTTCACCACTGTCATAGCTTTCTTCACCACAAAGAATTCTCAACAATGTTGTTTTTCCAGCACCATTGACACCAATAATAGCTAATTTATCATGCTTTTCAATTTTAAATGTAATATCTTTAAGTAAATCAGTTCCCTGAAATGATTTTTTTAAAGATGAACAAGCTAATATCATATTTATCACCTTGTCCATTGTAACATACATCAT
>CALVFK010000021.1 GCA_944326805.1 uncultured Massilimicrobiota sp.
GAAGTATCAACAAGCTTTATTGATTCCATAGAAGATTCAAACTGGGAAGAAACGACAAAGGCATTATTAAATAGTCGTGAATTATTAGAGGCAACATGGAGAAAAGATGAAGAAGCCGTTGCAAGATATATAGAAGAAGCCCATCTCAATACATCAATACTGACTTACAACAATGAAAATGCATTGTCATATACACTTACTTTAGCATATATCTATGCCAGAAATCATTACACAATGATAAGAGAAATGCCTACTGGAAAAGGTTTTGCAGATGTTGTTTTGATTCCATATCGAGATAAACCAGCTATGATTATAGAGCTGAAATGGAATCAAGAAGTCAAGACAGCGATAGATCAGATCAAAGAAAAGAAATATCCAAAAGGATTAGAGAAGTATAAAGATAACTTACTGATTGTTGGAATCAGTTATGACAAGAAAACAAAGAAACATACATGTCATATAGAAGAAATGAAGGCTCGTTAAAAAGTGAGCCTTTTGTGAGTTTTCATTTATTCTCAAATGTGAAAAATGAACTTAGAAAATATTGGATAAAAGATGAAATATTGGTCAGTTGTTTGATAAAGTCTTTTTTGATAAAATGAAATTAGAGGTGAGAAATGATGCTACTAAAACAAATGAAGTATTTTACTACAATTGTAGAATGTGGAAGTTTTACAGAAGCAGCTATGCAGTGCTATATTTCTCAATCTGCAATTTCTCAACAAATTCAAGCATTAGAAACCGATTTGCAAGTACAATTATTGATAAGACAAAAAAGGCACATTGAATTAACGGAAGCAGGAAAATATTTTTATCGTCATGCGAAAGCTATTTTAAAAGAAGTAGAACATATAACTGAGGAAACAAAAAGATTGAGAGAAGATCATGAATTGAGTTTAAGAATTGGTTATCCTAAAAACTTTAGTTTGTATGAACTTCAACAAGCGATTACACAGTTTTATGATTTATATCCAGAAGTTAAGATTTCTATTGTCAGCGGGACACATGAAGAATTGTATGAATTATTATTACAAGGAAAAATAGATTTAAAAGTCAGTGAACAAAGAAGAACTTATAATCAAGATTATTATAATGATGAACTCAAATATAGTGAATCATATGTAGAAATAGCTTCTGTTCATCCTATGGCTACAAAGCAAATACTAACAACAGAAGATTTAAAATCAATGTCATGTATATTGGTTGTATCTAAAGGTTATGAACAATCAGAGAAGAATTTTTATGAAAAGGATTTAGGTTTATCACATCAATTTTTATATGTAGATTCTTTGGAACAGGCACGTTTGATGGTAGCAGGGAATCGAGGATATTTACCAATTGATGTGATAGGACATATGGATATACCTGTAAAAGGTATCAAAAGGATTCCACTTTATAAAAATGGAAAACCAGTGCAAAGGAACTATTTTGTATGCTGGAATAAAAAGAATACAAATTATTATATTGAAGAATTTGTTCATTTGTTAAAAGAAGTATTTCAACAATAAAGACTCAACTATTATCAATGTTGGGTTTTATTATGCTTAAAACGTATGATTAATCATGAAATATAAGTATTAGACATGATTATAAGATAAGTGTATGATACAAGTGAAAGGTGGAATTCAAATGAAACTTATTAATCGTGTGATATTATACTTGTTTGGATTATTTATTATTACTATTGGTATCAATTTATCAATCATTTCTGATTTAGGAATTTCTCCTGTGTCAGCATTTACTTATCCGTTAAGTCAAGCAACACATATAACTCTAGGAACAATTACTTTTATAACTTATGCCTGTCTAGTGCTGATTCAATGGTTATTACTTGGAAAAAGATTTCAGTTAAAGAATTTACTGCAAGTTCCATTTAGTTTGGCTTTTGGATTCTTTGTAGATTTGACTGGACAAATGTTAAGTTTTATTCAATTGCACAATTATATAGAACAATTTTTATGTATGATATTAGGTATAGTGATTTGTGCTATAGGAGCAACAATTTATATCGTTATGGATATTGTCCCTAATGCACCAGAAGGTTTTAACTTAGCTGTATCTCAAAGATTTCAAATGCCTTTTTCTAAAGCAAAAATTTTATCAGATTTGATGTTTATTGGTATAGGCATATTCATATCAATTATATTTATAGGACATATTGTAGCAATTAGAGAAGGAACATTGATTTCAGCACTGCTTACAGGAAAGTTAATTGGAGTGTTTACAAAGTATATGGAACCAACTTTAAAATCAATGGCTTTTTCAAAAGAACAGTTTATATTACAACAAGAATAGGAGTGAATACAATGAAAGTATTAATGATTAAAGGAAGTCCACATATCAAAGGTTCTTCCAATCTTTTAGCAAGTCAATTTATCAAAGGTGTTCAAGAAAATCATCATGAAGTTACAGAATTTGATGTGGCACATCATCATATATCTCCATGTTTAGGATGTGAACATTGTGGAATGGATGGACCTTGTGTACAAAAAGATGATATGAATGAATTAAAAGAGCTAATGTTGAGTCATGATGTGATTGTTTTTGTATCACCATTGTATTATTTTGGGATATCAGCCCAGTTAAAAGCGTCAATTGATCGTATTTATAGTTTTACAATGAAATTATCCTCAATGCATAAAAAGACAGTTTTTATTTGTGCAGCATGGAACAATTCAAAAGGAACAATGGATGCTGTAGAAGCTCATTATAAAGCATTAGTTGATTATATGCATTTTGATGACTTAGGTACAATTTTAGCAACTGGATGCGGAACACCTTCTATGACATCACATTCATCATTTATGCAAAAAGCATATGAACTAGGGAAAAGCATTTCATAAGGCTCTTGAAAAGACAGGAGTCTTTTCTTTATAATAAAGATAATCAATGATATTATTTAGGATTTATGAGTTATTTGTATTATAGATAAACCATTTAGAAAAGAGGTATTGGTATGAAAAAGATATTTTTCTTTGATATTGATGGCACATTAGCGATTCATGGAGTTATTCCTGAAAGTAATTTAAAGGCGCTACAATTATTGAAAGAACAAGGTCATTATACATTTATTTGTACGGGGAGATCGCCTTTTTATGCACAAAATCTGTTTGCTGATCTTGTTGATGGATTGATTACATGTAATGGAAGATATATTTTGTATCATGGTCAAAAATTACATGGTGAAGCATTTTCAAAGGAAGAATTATATAGTTATCAGGAGAAAATTAAAAAATTAGGTGCAGGAGCTATGTTTGTATCTGATGATGTTGCCATTCCATATTTATTAGATAAAAAACAGATACAAGAAATACAAAAAGAATATGGAAAGCATCATATCCAATTGTTATCACAGGATTTATCTTTTTATACATTTGATTTGTTTTATCATAGTCTTTCTAAAAGGGATGAATTGATTGAGGCTTTTGCAGGGGAACTTGTTATTAATGATCATGGTGGGCATGGTTCATGTGATTGTTCTACTATTGGGTTTGATAAAGGGGATGGAATCGCATATCTTTTAAATTATTTTCATATTGATAAAGCAGATGCTTATGCTTTTGGTGATGGTTATAATGATCAGGCCATGTTTAGAGAAGTAGGACATGCCATTGCGATGGGGAATGCAGTTAAAGAACTTAAACAGAAAGCAACATATATTACTGATTCTATTGATAATGATGGAATTATAAAAGCTTTGATTCATGAAGGAATAGCATAAAGTTATTCCTTTTTGCATAACTGATTTCTTTTATGTTATAATAGCGATACTTGAAAAGAAAGGATTATCATATGGGAAATATCAAAATAAAAAAGATGGTGCAAGGAGCAATGCTGGCAGCTATCTTTGGTGCTTTATCGATTTTTAATACGTATACAGGAAGTTTATTTGATATATTTATTTGTTATGCTATGGTCATACCTCTTGTATGGTATAGCTATCATTATTCTTTACATGATAGTTTCATAGTTGCTTTTGTATCAATGCTCGTTATTATGATAACAGGTTTACCTTTTTTTGCCATTTCTGCTTTTTCATCTTGTCTGATTGGTTTGTTTTTAGGACAGGCTTTAAAACACCAGGCTTCTCGAGGTACTTTACTGATAGGAACTTTATTTCTAACTTTTATAAATAATATTTTGCTTTATGAAGTTTTTGCTGGTTTATTGGGGATGGATTTAATAGCTGAAATGAAAGAAATGTATATCATGATGCAAGATATGATCCCTTCGTTATCACAAAGTATTTCATTGAATTCTTTTCTTTCTTTAGCACCTTTATTATTATTAATCATGTCTATATTAGAAATGTATGTTATTCTTCTATTTTGCCAAATGGTTCTCGTCCGATTGGATATTTCTTTTCCATCTTCATTTCATATTGCTTATATGCATATCAATAGAACAATAGGTTGGATTGTTTTGTTTTTATGGATATTGAGTTATTGTTTACAAAATATTTTTCATTTTTATTCTCTTTATTTCACATATATTCAATTAATGAGTTCATTGGTTTTTGCAGTGGAGGGTGTTGCTTTTTTATCGTGGTTATTGATTTTATATCAAAAACCACGTGGTATTATTTTGATTATGATAGGTTTTTTAATACCTATTGTTTTGCCTGGTTATATTGTTGTGGGAATCATAGATATATTTAGTGATTTAAGAGATAAACTATTGTATAATAAACATAATGGACAAGGAGGGGTATTATGACAAGAAAAATGGTACAGATTAGAAATCTCATTATGGCCATATTGGTTGGAGAATGTGCTTTATTATTTGGTTTATATCTTTTATTGAATACTTCAATCTTGTTGACATTTAGTATTTATGCATTGATTAAAAATGTAATTATTTTCACTATTATTGTTTATATATCTTATATGTTAGAAAATAATCATTTAAGTGTTGAAGATGTTTTGAATAAGGATGCTAAAAATGCATTTCTCTTTGGTGGGATTGCTTTGATTCAATATGATGAAAATAGAAATATTGTGTGGACGAGTGATTTATTTAAAGCTATGAATATTAATATTGTGGGTGTTAAGTTATTAGAATGGCAACCACATCTGGCAAGTCTTTTTGATGATGAAGATGTTAAAGTCATTGATATTAAAGGGAAAAAATTTGAAGCTTATAATAGTCAGGAAACAAAATTGATTTATTTAAAAGATGTAACTCAATTATTATCTTTACAACAGGACTACTTAGATCAACAGGTTTGTATGGCCTATATTACTATAGATAATTATGAAGAAACATTAGAAAATGCTGATGAACCAAAGATGGCTTTAATCCAATCACGTTCTCGTCAAGTGATTGTCGATTGGGCTTATTCTAATGGGATTATTATTAGACGTTTTAAATCAGGTGGGTATCTGGCGTTCTTTAATGAACGTATTTATCGTAAACAAGTTGAAAATAAGTTTGCGATATTGGATACTTTTAAAGAAATGTCTAAGGAATTAGATGAAGTGATGACATTAAGTATTGGGATTGGTAAAGATTCCCGTGTTTTAAGAGAACTGGATGAACTGGCTTCAGCTGCTTTAAACTTAACATATTCTCGTGGTGGGGACCAGGTGGCTATCAAATCTGGAGATGACAAGAAAGTTAGATTCTTTGGCGGAAATAGTGATACATTTGAAAAGAGTAGTAAAGTTCGTGCCAGAGTTATTGCTCAATCTTTAGCTGGACTGATTAAAAATGCTGGGCAAGTTCTTGTGATGGGACATAAAAATTCTGATTTGGATTCATTTGGTGCTTCTATTGGTGTGGCTAAAATCGCAATGGCTTATGGGAAAAAGGCAAATGTGATTATTGATTTTGATTCGATTGAAAAGAAAACAAAAGAAGTTGCTGTAATGGTAAAGGCTGATCAGCGTTATAAAGGATTGTTGATTTCTGCAAATGAAGCAATGGAGAATATTAATAAAAATACTTTATTGATTGTGGTAGATAATCATAAATCAAGTTTAGCTCTTTCTAAAGCTTTGCTTGATCGTGTGAAAAATAAGGTGATTATTGATCATCATCGTCGTGGCGAAGAATTTATTGAGGCTCCTGTATTAACATATCTGGAACCAGCTTCTTCTAGTACGGTAGAATTGGTCATTGAACTTTGTGATTATCAGAATGTGGATTTGAAAATCAATGAGCTAGATGCTACAATAATGTATGCAGGTATGCTTGTTGATACAAATAATTTTAAACAACGTGTTGGTGTAAGAACGTTTCAGTCAGCTGCTCATTTAAAAGAGTTGCAGGCGAATGTTCCAATGGCTTATGAGTTCATTAAAGATTCTTATCAAGAAACATTGCAGCGTTTATCTATTGCACAAACGGCATATCAGTATAATTCAGAGATTTTAATTGCATGTGGTCAGGAAAATGAAGAATATACACCTAGTTTACTTGCTAAATCAAGCAATGCATTATTGGAAATTAGTGGAATTAAAGCAAGTTTTTCGATTGGAAAGGTTTCTAAGACAATGGTGGCTATTAGTGCCAGAAGTACAAAAGATATGAATGTGCAGGTTATTATGGAATCAATGAATGGTGGAGGTCATTTTAGTATGGCTGCTGCACAATTTGAAAATCAATCAATTGAAGAAGTACGTTTGTTATTGGAAGAAAAAATACAGGAATATTTGGATGATAGAGGTGAAGCATAATGAAAGTTATTTTATTGCAGGATGTTAAAAAATTAGGAAAGAAAAATGATATTGTAAAGGTGGCGGATGGATATGGTCAAAATTATTTGATTAAAAATCATTTAGCTATTTTAGCAACTGAACATGGAAAAGAAATGGTTGCTCAAACAAAGGAAAAAGAAAGATTACAAGAATTGGAAAATAAGAAAAATGCTGAAGCATTAAAAGAAAAAATTGAAAGTTTAACTTTGGAATTTCAATTATCATCTGGTAAAGATGGAAAAACTTTTGGAAGTATTTCAACAAAGAATGTGGTTGAAGAATTATCTAAAGAATATGATATTAAGGTAGATAAAAGAAAATTTATTAATGCGAGACCAATTCAGGCCTTAGGGTACACAAATTTAAAGATTGAATTATATAAAGGTGTTATTGCAACTATTAAGGTGCATTTATCTGAAAAATAAGGAGGAATCATAATGGCTAGAGAATATCCCCATGATCTTGTGGCTGAAAGATCGTTATTAGGTTCTATGTTAATATCAAGTGATATATGTCAAAGTATTTTATCTCTAGCTTCAAAGGATGATTTTTATTTGGATAGTCATCGTATTCTTTTTGAGGCTATGCAAACTATTTATAATGAAAACAGACCTGTTGATGTGACAACTGTGACATCGTATTTAATGGATAAAAAATTGTTGGATAAGATAGGTGGGGTAGAATATTTGCTGGAATTAAGTGAATCAGTTCCTACTACTGCCCATAGTGAACATTATTTACGAACATTAAATGAAAAATCTTTATTGAGAAGACTGATTAAGGAATCAACTCAAATCATTGAAAGAGCTTATGATGATGTAGGTAATATTAATGATTTTATTGGAGAGGTTGAAAAAGATTTTTTAAATGTGACACGAGATCGTAATGCTGGGGAATTTCAAAATGTGAAATCTGTGATTCAGAAAGTAACAGATCGTTTAGTGATGTTACAAAAGGCAGATGGAAAGATTTCAGGAGTGAAAACAGGATATTATGATTTGGATAAATTGACATCAGGTTTTCAAAAAGGAGACTTAATCATCTTGGCTGCCCGTCCATCTGTTGGAAAAACAGCATTTGCTTTAAATGTTGCTTATAATGTATCTTATAAATCTGATGAAGCAGTGGCTATCTTTTCACTGGAAATGCCTGCTGAACAGTTGATACAGCGTATTATCTGTTCGGCTGGAAGCTTAAAGGCTGAATCTTTACGTTCAGGTTCTATTTTAAAAGAAAGTAGTGAAAGATATTATGCGGCGGCAGATAAGGTATCAAAATGTAATTTGTATATTGATGATACACCTGGTATTCGTGTTGGAGAAATTGCTGCAAAGTGCCGACGTTTAAAAAGAGAACAAGGCTTAAAGATGATTGTCATTGACTATTTGCAGTTGATTTCTGGACCAGCGAATAGCCGTGAATCTAGACAACAGGAAGTTTCTGATATTTCAAGACAGTTAAAAATGATTGCCAGAGAGCTGGAAGTTCCAGTATTGGCTTTAAGTCAGTTGTCACGTTCAGTTGAAAAACGTGATAATAAAAGACCGGTTTTATCAGACTTAAGGGAATCTGGAGCTATCGAACAGGATGCTGATATTGTTTCTTTTATTCATCGTGAAGATTATCAAGATCCAAAGAAAGAAGCAGAAACACAAGGAGCAACAGATATTATTATTGCTAAACATCGTAATGGGGCATTGGCTGATATACGATTGGTATTCTTGAAACAATTTAGTAAATTTGCCAATCCAGCGAGAGCTGACCAACAGATTAACCCATTGGAAGGTGTTAAAGATTTAAGAACTTAAAAAAGGAGTTGAAAGCTCCTTTTTATTTATAACGGAGGTATTTTATGATTTTTAAAACCAAAAGATTAGTCTTAAGACATTGGAAAGAAAGTGATGCGTTCAGCCTTTTTCAGTATGCAAAAGACGTAGATGTTGGTCCTGTGGCTGGCTGGATGCCCCATCAAAGTGTGGAAGAAAGTTTAGATGTGATTAGAAATATTTTAAATGGAAAAGAGTGTTATGCGATTTGTGAAATCCATAATGATGAACCCATTGGATTAATAGAATTGAAGCTTAATGGTCATACAGATAAAACACAAAGAGATGATGAATGTGAACTTGGTTACTGGTTAGGAAAACCTTATTGGGGAAGGGGATATATGCCAGAGGCAGTAACAGAACTGATTTACCATGCTTTTGAAGATTTAAATATGAGAACAATCTGGTGTGGTTATTATGATGAAAATCATAAATCAAAAAGAGTGCAAGAAAAATGTGGATTTGTTTATCATCATAGTTGTCAGGTATCAGTGCCATTGCTTCATGAAATGAGAATAGAACACATCAATTATCTGAGCCAAGCATCTTGGCAGAAGAAATATAAAGTTAAATAAAAAGTGATACGTATCACTTTTTTATGTGCGTTGATCAAATTGTTGATGACATGTAGGACATGTAATAGTAATATTTCCTTTGCCTTTTGGAACTCTTAAATATTGATGGCAATGAGGGCATTTTAAATATTTATGTGTTTTACGATATTTCCATTTGTTTTTTTGACGATTAAAGAATTTTCTGATACCTGCTGTTTTTGATAGGAACCATTCATTTTCTGCCTGTCGCTTATAGATTTGCTTTGAAAACATTCTAAACAAAGTATAAATAATCAAAGCATAACATAAAATTCCAGCATAAGGAACAAATAAAGAAATAACAAACATAATAATATAACTGATAAACAAGAAGTTACCAAATTGATCGACCCCATATCTACCATACATAAAATTTCTTAACCAATTCATTTTTATCACCTGTGTCTTATTATAAAGATGAATTATGAATGAAATATGTACTTCTATTATTTTATAAATGATGTATAAATTTGTAGATATTTATAGTATAATAGTTATTCGTGGAGGTTGAAATTATGTATAATCAATATCGTGAAGGTTGGCTGGAAGTCATCTGTGGATGTATGTTCGCTGGAAAAACAGAAGAACTGATTCGTCGTATTAATGTTCTTTCTTATGCTAAAAAAAATATTATTGTTTTTAAACCGGCTATTGATAATCGTTATTCTGAAAAAGAGATTGTTTCTCATGCTGGGACAAAAGTTCCTTGTATTGTGGTGAAAGATTCCAAGGAAATTTTAAAATATGTCAAACCCGATACAGAAGTGATTGCCGTTGATGAAGTCCAGTTTTTTGATAGAGATATTGTTGATGTGTGCGAATATTTAGCTGATAAAGGATTGCGTGTGATGGTAGCTGGATTAGATAAAGACTTTAGAGGTGAACCTTTTGGTGTCTTGCCTGAATTGTTGACACGAGCAGAATTCGTCACAAAATTAACAGCAGTTTGTGCAAAATGTGGAGCTCCAGCAACACGTACACAAAGACTTGTTGACGGACATCCTGCATCATTTGAAGATCCAGTTGTCTTAGTGGGGGCTGTTGATCATTATGAACCACGTTGTCGTCACTGTCATGAAATTTTAAATAAACCACATAAATTTTAAAAGTTCATACTCAAGACATATTTCTCATATATAGTAATAGTGTCGAAAGACAAATACGATAGTATTGATTCCCCTCAAATCTATCATATATCCCTAAGAAAGAGATGCGACCCCAAAGCATCTCTTTCACTTTTTGTATATTTTTTTATTTGGGGCATAATCATATATGAGGAGGGTTCATATGGATTTATGTCATCAAGAAAATATATCTCAATTATCAGATCAAGAATTATTTCAACAACATAATTATATTTGTTATTTAAGAGGAGATGGATGGCAAAAGACACAACACTATGTTTTTGCATATCCATATTTATATCTTTATACTTTTCATATGTATATTATTAAAGAAATAGAAAACAGGGGCTATAGTGTTAATCCTTTATGGAAAGATTCGTGTTATAGAGGAATTCATCGTGGTTATGAAATCTCTTGTATTACATTTGATGATGTGGAATTACCTGAACATTTATATAAAGAAAATTAAAGAAAAATGAAATGTTCATATCTAATTCATATTGACAAAGTATATTATGGTTGTAAAGATAATAGAATTCATAAATCTCCCTTTAAAATATGTATTCTAGAAAGAATCAGGTTTCTGATTCTTTTTTCTTTTTAGAAATCATGTATAATAGATAATGGTGATGATGAAATGAAAAATATTTTATTTGATTTAGATGGAACGTTGACTGATCCTTTTTTAGGGATTACACGTTCAGTAGCATATAGTTTAAAATCTTTTGGTATTGAGGTACATGATTTAGAAACATTAAAACCTTTTATTGGTCCTCCTTTAGATGTGTCTTTTCAAGAATATTATCATATGGATGAAAAACAGAGTTGGGAAGCTGTGGAAAAATATCGTGAATATTTTTCTGCCAAAGGATTATTTGAAAACAAGGTATATGATGGAATAGAAGAATTTTTACAATCTTTATCTGATAAAAAATTATATGTATGTACAAGTAAGCCTGAAGTTTTTGCTAGAAAAATTTTGGAACATTTCTCTTTGGCTCCTTATTTTACAGAAATTTATGGAGCCAGTTTAGATGGAAAACTAAAAAATAAAGGAGATATTATTGCTCATTGTTTAAAACAAGAACATTTAAATAATCAAGATTGTATCATGGTAGGAGATCGTCAACATGATATTGTTGGAGCACATCAAAATCAGATACCGTGTATTGGGGTTTTATATGGTTATGGAAGTTTAGAGGAGTTTCAACAATATCATTGTGATTATATAGTGAAAGATTTAAGAGAATTAAAAGAAATTATAGAGGAGTGGGAAGATTCAAAACCAATATCATTATAAAAAGGTAAAGATATTTTTTGAATTTTAAAATATAGGTATATTGATTTGGGGTGAAGTGATGAAAAGAACAATGAAAGAAGCTTTGATAGCTTCTATTCCAGTTATGATGGGATATATTGTATTGGGAATGGCTTTTGGTATGCTTTTAGAGAGCAAAGGTTATTCATTTATTTATGCTTTGGCTATGTCTGCTTTTATCTATGCTGGAAGTATGCAGTTTGTCGCTATTAATTTATTAACATCAGGGGCGACATTCATTAATGCGGCTATAATGACATTGTTGATTAATGCCAGACATTTGGTTTATGGATTATCTATGATTAGAAAATTTGAAGATATGGGGAAGTTAAAGCCTTATATGATTTTTTCTTTAACTGATGAAACTTATTCTTTGTTAGTGAGTGCAAAAACGCCAGAAGGATGTTTACCTCAATATTATATGTTTTTTATTTCTTTTTTTGATCAATGTTATTGGGTGATAGGAAGTTTAATAGGAAGTATTGTTGGCTCACTATTAACAATCAATACAACGGGATTGGATTTTGCAATGACAGCATTGTTTGTTGTGATTGTTGTAGATCAATATTTAAATTCAACAAAACATCTTTATACTTATATTGGTTTTGGAATCAGTATTATTTGTTTATTGATTTTTGGCAGTGATGCTTTTATTATTCCATCTATGATAGGGATTATTTTAAGCTTGATTTATGTGTATGAAAAAGGAGGAAAGGGAAATGCATGAGATTATACTGATTAGTATTATTGCAGTTCTAACCTTTTTAACGAGAGTTTTACCATTTTTCATCTTTAAAGATAAATCATATCCTATCATTGAATATCTTGGGGATGTTTTACCTTATGCTATTATGGCAATGCTTGTGGTGTATTGTTTAAGAAGCGTTGATTTATTGAGTGGAAATCATGGAATTTGTGAAATGATTGGTGTAGGAACTGTTATTCTTTTGCATCTTATCAAACGTAATACATTATTATCTATTATTGGAGGAACTCTTGTTTATATGTTATGTGTCCAAATTATTTTCATATAAATAAATGAGTTTACATTTTTATTGTTTATGTTATACTATAAATGTAGTCGAGAGACTGGCACAGATGTAGTTAAAAAGAAAAGGAAGAGTTCCCGCTCTTCCTTTTCGCTATTTTGGATACCAGCACTGGATGTAGTTATTTAATGACTAATTATTTGTCATTAAGGAGCTTGTATGTAACCACAAGAATTAAATAGAGCATAATTAAATACTCCATTAAATCACATCAATACCAGTTCTCCTAGTTTGATGTTGTTCATACCAGTTTTCCTCCATAGCACACTATTGATAAGTGCAATACTGATTATATCATATATAAAAAATCTTTAACAAAAAATACATACATTGTTCAAATTCTTTTCATATAAGCTATGTTATAATAGTGATAAGGAGATGGTTGTATGCGTGAAAGTATGAAATATGATACAAATATTTATCAGTTGAGAGAATCAGTTTTAAAAAGAATGATTCAAATTATTCAACAACAAAGATATATTCAAGACAATAGTATTGTTTTCTATGGTGATTCTATTATTGAATATTATGATGTAGAACATGTTTTTAAGGATTTAGGGCCTGTTTATAATTGTGGGATTGGTGGTATTACATCTGATATGTTATTGCATTTTGTTGATGAGGGTGTTATTAAATATCGTCCACGAGAAGTTTTTATATTAATTGGAACAAATGATTTGGGAAATACGGTTATGGCAAGTCCTAGAGATATTGCTTTGAATGTGAAAGAAATGGTGGAAATTATTCATTATAATTTACCAGAATGTCAGATTCATTTGTTAAGTCCTATTCCATGTATTGAAAAACTTCATGGTTATCAATCAATGCATCAAGGATTAAGAAGTAACGATATTTTACAAATGATTATGCAAGAATATAAACGTATGATTCCTTATGAATATGTTCATTTTATTAATATTTATGATTCTTTATTTGAAAAAGGACAATTAAATGAAGATTATTTTATTGATGGTTTACATATTAATGAAGATGGTTATCAAGTTTTAACAGAAGTGATTCTAAAAGCCATAAAGGAGAAATGATATGCAAGAGTATTATGAAATGAAAACTAAGCGAGGAACTATGAGAGGTTTCTTTCATAAACCTAATGTTGATCAGTTTCCGGTATGCCTTATTTTTCATGGATTTACAGGTCAAAAAACAGGAACAAAATTTTCTTATGTTCAGTTGTCAAGAATGTTAGAGAAGCAAAATATTGGAACTTTGCGTATGGACTTTTTAGGAAGTGGAGAATCTGATTTGGAATTTAAAGATATGACCTTTCAAAATGAACTGGATTCAGCCATTCAGCTTTTAAAAGAAGTTAAGGAAATGGATTGTGTTACAGATATTTATGTATTGGGTCATTCTATGGGTGGAGCCATTGCAAGTGAAGTGGCGAAAAGATTTCCACAGGATATTTCTAAAATGTGTTTATGGGCACCTGCTTTTAATCTGCCTGATGCTATTGAATATTTAAAAGGACATGTTGAACAGGCTCCTTATTATGATCATGGTGGTTTTGAAATTTCTCATGAGTTTGTTGAAGATATAACATCGAGAGATTTATATGAGGACTTAGATAGTTATAAAAATGATTTAATGATTATTCATGGAACAGAAGATACAACAGTTCCATTTCCAATATCAAAAAAGTATTTAAAAGAATTTGTAAATCCAATTTTTTGTCCTATTGAAGGAGCTACGCATAACTATGATAATTTGAAACATATTCAACAAGTTATTCAATTAACATATGAATTTCTTATACAGGGCTAAAAACCCTGTATTTTTCATTAGGAATTACATAAAGTGATAAGCTTTTTGTATTGTCTTTTCAATGAATTGTGTTATAATCAAAAAGGCAAAAAAGGAGTGAAAATACATGAATAACATTAGAAATATAGCGATTATTGCTCACGTTGATCATGGGAAAACAACTTTAGTAGACCAGTTATTAAAATTATCTGGCACTTTAAAGGACAATGAACAGATTGCTGAAAGAGCAATGGATTCAAATGCGATTGAAAGAGAACGTGGAATTACAATTTTAGCAAAAAATACAGCTATTCATTATAAAGATTATCGTATTAATATTATGGATACACCAGGACATGCTGATTTTGGTGGCGAAGTAGAACGTATCATGAATATGGTTGATGGTGTATTATTGGTTGTTGATGCGTATGAAGGGACAATGCCTCAAACACGATTTGTATTAAAGAAAGCCCTTGAAGCAAAGGTCAAACCTATTGTTGTCATTAATAAAGTAGATAGACCTGTTGTGCGTATTAACGAAGTTATGGATGAAGTATTGGAATTGTTTATGGAATTAGGTGCTGATGATAATCAGTTAGATTTCCCAACTGTCTTTGTATCAGCATTGATGGGAACATCAAGTTTAGATCCTGATATTTCAACACAGGTTCCAAATATGGACTGCTTATTTGATATGATTATTAAAGAAATTCCTGCACCATTAGTTGATGAAGAAGGTGGATTGCAATTCCAACCTGCATTACTTGATTACAATGATTATGTAGGACGTATTGGTATTGGTCGTATTCAAAGAGGTAAGGTTAAAGTCAATGAAACTGTTGTTTGTTTAAGAGCTGATGGTACAAAAACACAATTTAGAGTTCAAAAATTATTTGGTTTTTTAGGATTACATCGTATTGAAATTGAAGAAGCTAGTGCTGGAGATATTGTTGCTATTGCAGGTCTTGCAGATATTGGTGTAGGGGAAACAGTTTGTACAATTGGACATGAAGAACCATTACCATTATTACGTGTTGATGAACCAACAATTCAAATGGTATTTGGTACAAATACTTCACCATTTGCTGGAAAAGAAGGAAAATTTGTTACAGCAAGTAAGGTTGAAGAAAGATTGTTTAAAGAAACAAATAGAGATGTTTCTTTAAAGATTGAAAGAGTTCCAAATGCAGAAGAATGGATTGTTTCAGGACGTGGTGAATTACATCTATCTATTTTAATTGAAAATATGCGTCGTGAAGGATTTGAATTACAAGTATCTAAACCAAAAGTCATTATCAAAGAAATTGATGGTGTCAAATGTGAACCATATGAAGAAGTGTTTATTGAAGCTCCAGATGAATGTATAGGAAGTATTATTGAATCTTTAGGATTTAGACG
>CALVFK010000022.1 GCA_944326805.1 uncultured Massilimicrobiota sp.
TCCTAAGTTATATTCTATCATAAATAGAAAGCTATTTCATCATCTTTTTCCAAAATACTACATAGAAAAAAGTATTGAACATAGTCCAATACTTTTCACATAAATCTTATCCTAAACGGTTGTAGTATTCTACAATTAATGATTCATTGATTTCTTGATTTAATTCTGATCTTTCAGGTAATCTTAATAATTTTCCTTCCATTTTATCAGCATCAACTTCAACAAATCCTGGTACATGTGTTTGAGAAGCTAAAGCGTTTTTAATAACTTCTAATGAACGAGAACGTTCTTTAACTGAGATAACATC
Organism: uncultured Massilimicrobiota sp.; assembly: GCA_944326805.1. Lineage (GTDB taxonomy): Bacteria > Bacillota_I > Bacilli_A > Erysipelotrichales > Coprobacillaceae > Allocoprobacillus. The sequence goes on from CALVFK010000022.1 coordinate 308, forward strand.
TCCAACTTTAACTTGACAAGAAGCAATATCAGTTTTTACTCCATTTAATAAGATATGACCATGATTAACTAATTGTCTTGCTTGTCTTCTTGTTGAAGCAAAACCTAATCTATAAACAACATTATCCAATCTTGATTCTAGTAAACAGAAGAAATTGTAACCAGTAACTCCTTCCATCTTTCCAGCTCTTTTGAATGTGTTACGGAATTGTTTTTCATTCACTCCATACATATGTCTTACTTTTTGTTTTTCAGCTAATTGTAATCCATATTCTGTTAATTTTTTTCTTTTTTGACCATGTTGACCAGGTGCATATGGTCTTCTTGCTAATTCTCTACCAGTTTCTAATGTAGAAAAACCTAAACGTCTAGATTTTTTCCATTGTGGTCCAGTATAACGTGACATTTTCTTTCCTCCTATTGTTTTATTTGGCATAAAACAATAACATGCATAGATCAGTTAGGTTGTGTTTGTATTAAGTATTTCTCTTTGCAGCAAGATACTCTACATCCCATTGTCACAAACGCATGGGCTAACCCTCTATGTGCTGCTATCATTTATTGCACTCATACATTATAGCAATTTCTTTGATATTGTCAAACATTTTTTTATTTAATCATACTATTTATAGATGATCTGCTCTTACAAATCATCATTATAATCTTCATAAACATGTCTTAAAAATTCAAAATCTTCCATAAACATTTCATTAGCTACATCTTTATCAAATTCATTAAAAATAAAATCATCTGCATCTAATCCATAATCTTCAATCCTCATTAAAAATGCACTATGATCTTTATAATACATTTCTAATAATTCATGTTCATCTTCCCATATACCATAACCTTTACCAGCTATAATTTGACTATCCTCAAGAACAAACAAATCTGATTGCGTCTGAACATTTAAAACTTGTATATCAAATACATAATCTTCTCCAAAATCATACCACAAAGATAATTGACTTCCTTCTTTTAAATGAAGATGACTTAAAAAAATATTCGCTGCATAATCATCCCACATTTCCTGATCACATTGTTCGCACCCAAAACGTCCTTGATCAGATTCAATTTTAAACAAATGATTTCCTTCAGCTTGAAAAGCAGCTAAAACAGCATAAGCCAAATCGGCTAACGTTATAAAATAAGGTAAAATAATTTCTCGATTTATTTCTTTCTCTAATCCTCTTAAAGAAACACGTAATTGAATTGTTTTTTTCATATCCGGAATATTCTTTATCATGTATTCCAAATTCTCCTGCAACAAACCTTCAAATAACTCATCTTGAAACTGTACTTGATTAAAACAAATTGTCATAGAAAGCATAATACCTTTTTTGATTACTGAAGGCGTATTATGTCCAGCTATTTCTTCTAATTCACATATAGTCTTTTTTAACTCATCAGAGCCATCTTTCACCACTTCCTCATAAATGTCATCTACACACTGCAAAACGTGTTCTATTAACATATTTTTACACCTCCTGTTTTTATTTTACAGAATTTTACAAATAAGGCGAGTCTTTTAGATCTTTTTTACTTATTTTTTTCTTTTTCGTCTTTTTTTCTTGATGAATTTTGTCGATATTCTTTATTATTTGTCATATTTTATCAAATTTTACATATCTCACTTTTATCCAACAAAAAACCAGACAAAACATTTTGTCTGGATGTATACTTACGAAAAGAGTCTATCATCTCAAATCGTTTTTATTCAATTGGTGCCTGAGGTCGGACTCGAACCGACATGACATAGGTCGCAGCATTTTGAGTGCTGTGCGTATACCAGTTTCGCCACTCAGGCAAATCAAACTACTCGCATAGTATACTATATATTTTTTTAAAAATCAATAAAAATCGCAATTAATTTCATGATCATTATAGATACCTATAGCTTGTAGATAACTATATATGATTGTTGGTCCAACAAACGAAAAACCATGTTTCTTTAAATCTTTTGAAATCTGTATTGATAAATCATCAAATGACGGAACATCTTTAGATGATTGATAATGATGTTGAATGGGTTGATTATCTACATATGACCATATAAAAGTATCAAAACTACCATATTGATTTTGAATTTCAAGAAAAGCCTTAGCATTTGTGATAATTGCTTTCATTTTTAATTTATTTTTAATTAATCCTTCTGTTTGCATTAATGTCTGATACTGATCATCATCATATAAAGCAATCAAACGATAATCAAAATGATCCAAAGCCTGATCATATAAATCTTCCTTTTTTAAAATCGTATCCCAGCTTAATCCTGCCTGCAATCCTTCTAAGATTAACATTTTATATAATTGTCTTTCATCATGTTCTGGTTTTCCCCAGACTTCGTCATGATATTTCATTAATCTTTCGTTATAAGCCCATTGACATCTTTTCATATTCTCACCATTCACTATTTTAACATACGAATTTTAGTTTACACAAACATTTTTCACTTGTATAATAAAATTGGTGAAAATAATGAATGAAATATTTGAAAAAGAAATGAAAACAATTTTAAAAGATGAATACATTGATTTTATGGAATCGTTGCAGTTACCACCAGTCAAAGCTTTTTATTTAAATCCACTTAAGCAAGACTCCAGCAAATATTTAAATCAGCAATATATTCAACCTCATCCCGTTGTACACGGTGGATATTATTTTGATTATGAAAAATATCCTTTAGGAAAATCTCCATTTTTTTCATGTGGACTTTACTATATTCAAGAACCAAGTGCAATGTTAGTCGCACATTTTTTAAATGTACAAGAAGATGATTATGTTTTGGATATGTGCGGTGCTCCAGGTGGAAAAAGCTGTGCTGTCGCTAGTCGTTTAGGCAATCAAGGTTTAATGATAACGAATGATATCAATACTTTAAGGGCCAAAATTCTTTCTGAAAATATCGAAAGATTTGGTTTAAAAAATACTATTGTGACAAACTGTGATCCGATTCAATTGACAAAAGTCTTGCCAGAATTTTTTGATAAAATCATTTTAGATGCACCTTGTTCTGGCGAAGGAATGTTTAGAAAGGATCATCAAGCCATTGAAACATGGTCACCACAAAAAGTGCAGGAATGCGTTCATATTCAAAGACAATTAATAGATGCAGCAATGACAGCATTAAAACCTGGTGGTATATTAATGTATTCAACATGTACATACAATACCAAGGAAAACGAAGAACAAATTAACTATTTACTTCAACATTATGATTGTCAGCTTATTCCTTTAAAAAGAAGTCATGGAATGAGTTCAGGTATTCATATGGATGAAGCAATTCGTTTGTATCCTCATCGCTATCAAGGTGAAGGTCATTTTATCGCATGTATTCAAAAAAATGGTCAATCTTCAATAAAAAAATATAAACCTATGAAGGCCTCTATTTCTAAACAGAATCAAAAACTAGTAGATACTTTCTATCAAGAATATCTTCAGATCCCTACACCTCATTATCTTTATGATAATCATAATCATATCTACGCTTTACTCCCACAATTCCCGGATTTACAGGGGATTCGTGTTCTAAGAAATGGTCTTTATTTAGGTGAATGTAAGAAAAACAGATTTGAGCCTAGCCTTGCTTTAGCTTTAACACTGACACAAAAAGATGTAAAACAGTTTTATCGTTTTCACGAAAATGCTTCAGAGGTCAAGCAGTATTTACATGGTGAAGCAATCTCTGGAACAAATCAAAAGGGTTATGGTGTTATCTTTGTTGAAGACTATCCCCTTTCATTTTATAAAGAAAGTCAAGGATTAGCAAAAAACTTATATCCAAAGGGGTTGAGAAGATGAATCGTTATGAAATATTAAAAAATTATTTCTTTACACATATTGACGAACATTGTCATGGTATTTATAAGCAAAAAGCTTTACTCCATAGTATTCAGGTTTCTGCTCTTTCCCAAAAGCTTGCCTTAGAACAACATTTAGATATTGAATTAGCTGGGATCATGGGATTATTTCATGATTACATTCAATTTACTCAACACAGCTCATTTCAACATGGACCAAGATGTAGTGAATGGATTGGTTCTATTTTAAATGATTATCAAGATGATGAAATAAAAATAATTCAACAAGCTATTTCCAGACATAGCGAAAAAAACAAAAAAGATGATGTCTATAGTGAAATTCTTAAAGATGCTGATGTTTTAGCACAATATTTTGCTGAACCAGATATCATCATGTCTGATGCCAATCAAAAAAGATTAAAAAAATATCTCCCAGAAATCTAGGAGATATTTTTATTTCAACATATTTTCTAAAGTTTCATAAGGAACAAAACCTAACTGACGATTCACTGCCTGTCCATTTTTAAAGACAATCAATGTTGGGATAGATTGTACACCAAATTGCATTGCAAGAGAACCTTCCTGATCAACATCCACTTTTAAAACTTTGGCTTCAGGATGCTCACTTGCCAATTTATCAATACTTGGCGCTAACATTTTACATGGACCACACCAGTTTGCAAAGAAATCTACAAGCACCAAATCATTTTGAGCTACAATATCTTGAAATTCTTGACTATTAACGTGTAAAACTTGTGACATACATAACGCCTCCTTTTATATTATTGTCTTTCTTTTTTAACTACATACAGAGTTTAACATATGTTTTTCACTTTTACAAATGATATGCTTAAAAAGAAAAAGGTCTTTCGACCTTAGTCCATTTCAATTGCTCCTGTATACAATTGATAATATTTTCCTTTTTGTTGCATTAATGTTTCATGATTACCACGTTCAATAATATGACCATGTTCAAGAACCATAATACAATCACTATTTTTAATTGTTGATAATCTGTGGGCAATGACAAGAGTTGTTCTGCCTTCCATCAAGCCATCCATACCTTTTTGAACAAGTGTTTCTGTTCTTGTATCAATAGAAGATGTCGCTTCATCCAAGATAAGTGCAGGAGGATTTGCAACGGCAGCACGTGCAATCGCAATTAACTGACGTTGCCCTTGTGATAAGTTTGCTCCATCACCAGTTAGCATTGTATTATATCCATCTGGTAAATGTTTAATAAACGCATCAGCATTGGCCAATTTTGCTGCATCAATACATTCTTCATCTGTTGCATCCAGACGCCCATAACGGATATTATCCATAACAGTTCCTGTAAATAAATGTGTATCCTGTAAAACCACACCTAAAGAACGACGTAAATCATCTTTCTTGATCAATTTAATATCAATACCATCATAAGTAATCGTTCCACTTTGAATATCATAGAAACGATTGATCAGATTCGTAATTGTTGTTTTTCCAGCACCTGTTGCACCAACAAAGGCAATCTTTTCACCAGGATTAGCAAACACACTAATATCATGTAAAACCATATGATCATCAAAATAACCAAAGTTAACATTTTCCAGTTTTAAATCACCCTTCATTTCAACCAATTCAATATCTCCATTTGGTCGAGGATGACGCCATGCCCAATGTCCTGTACGTTTATCTGTTTCTACCATTTTTCCATCAACAAATTCCACACGACATAATGTGACAATACCTTCGTCCACTTCTTTTTCCTGATCCAGCAATTCAAAAATACGTTTTGCACCCGCTTGTGCCATAGCAATTGAATTGATTTGCATTGACACTTGTCCAATTGGGTTATTAAAGCTTTTATTTAAAGTCATAAAAGCAACAAGTGTTCCTATTGTTAGTGATGAGTCAAATCCAGATAAAGCCAAAACCGCACCAATTACAGCACATAAGATATATGACATATTACCCGTTTGAATAGTTACAGGCATTAAAACATTCGCAAATTTATTGGCTTGATATGAACTTTCACGTAATTCTTCATTAATGCTTCTAAATCCTTCGATAGCTTTTTCTTCATGGTTAAAAACTTTAACAACTTTTTGTCCAGAAATCATTTCTTCAATATATCCATTGACTTTTCCTAATGTTTCTTGTTGTTTAATGAAATATTTTGCTGAACGGCTTCCAATAGAACGAGAAATAAATAAGATCACACATACCATAACAACACTGACTGCAGTCAATGTCACATTTAATGTTAACATTGACACAAGTACTGTCACAATTGTGATTGCACTTGAAGTAAACTGTGGAATAGATTGACTGATTAACTGTCTTAAAGTATCAATATCGTTTGTATAAACAGACATGATATCTCCATGTGTTGTTCTATCAAAATAACGAATAGGTAATGATTCCATATGTTCAAACATTTCATCACGCAAATCTCTTAAAAAACCTTGTGTGACTGAAACCATAATACGGTTAAACGTATAGGCAAAGATAATTCCAGCCAAAAAGAAACATGCCATAACAGTTAAAGCAGAAAGCAAACCAGAAAAATCAGGTGATGGTTGTCCAATCAAAGGCATAATATAATCATCAATTAATCTTTGCTGGAATAATTGTCCCTGAACAGTACATACAGCTTGTCCAATAATACAGAATAATACAATGACAATAGCCAACCCATAACGTTTAAAAACCTTCTTTAAAAGGCGAATTAAAACATGTTGTTTTTTCATACTATGCTTCCTCCTTTCCTTTTGTTTGTGTTTCATAAATTGTACGATAAATTTCGCTTGTCTTTAATAAATTTTCATGTGTATCAAAATCATCAATCACACCATCATTTAAAACAATGATACGGTCAGCATTTTGTACACTTGATACACGTTGAGAAATAATAATTTTTGTTGTATCTGGAATACGTTCTTCAAATGACTTTTGAATACTTGCATCAGTTGCAGTATCAACAGCACTTGTTGAATCATCCAAAATCAAAATCTTAGGTTTTTTCAACAATGCTCTGGCAATACATAAACGTTGTTTTTGTCCACCAGAAACATTTGTTCCACCTTGTTCAATATATGTGTTATATTTATCTGGAAAATCTTGAATAAAATCATCGGCACAAGCCAAACGACATGCCTCTTGACATTCTTCTAAAGTGGCATTTTCATTACCCCATCGTAAGTTTTGAAGAATCGTTCCACTAAACAAAACATTGTTTTGTAATACAACTGCAACTTCATTTCTTAAAACTTCCAAATCATATTTTCTGACATCTTCGCCACCAACGATAACACTTCCTCTGTCAACATCATATAGACGGCTAATCAGACTGACAAGTGTACTCTTGGCACTTCCTGTTCCTCCAATGATACCAATCGTTTCTCCAGAATGAATATGAATGTCAATGTCTCTAAGAACTGGTTCCCCTGTTCCATGTTTGTATGAGAAAGTAACATGATCAAATGTTACAGAACCACTCTTTACAGTTTTTAAAGCATGTTCTGGTGAAACAAGATCAGATTTTTCATTTAAAACTTCAGCAATACGACGTCCTGAAGCAAATGACATTGTAATCATAACAAATGCCATAGACAACATCATTAATGACATTAAAATATTCATAATATAACTAAATAATGTTGTTAATTCTCCTGTTGTCAAAGACCCACCAACAACAGTCTTTGCACCTAACCATGATAAAAGCAAAATACATCCATAAACAGCAGTCATCATAGCTGGGTTATTAAAAGCTAAAACAGATTCAGCTTTAACAAATAAACGGTAAATATTTTGAGCTGCTTTTTTAAATTTTTCATTTTCGTACTTTTCTCTTACGAAAGATTTGACAACACGAATAGCGACAACATTTTCTTGTACACTTTCATTTAAATCATCATATTTAGGAAATACCTGGTTAAAATAACGTGTTGCTGTAACCATGATAAAACCTAAAACAATAATCAAAAATCCGATTGCTCCTACAAAAATCAAACTCAATTCACGATTAATCATAAATGCCATTGTCAAAGCACAAACCAAATTCATTGGTGCACGAATACACATACGAATAATCATCTGATAAGCAATCTGAACATTTGTCACATCTGTAGTTAAACGCGTAACAAGCCCAGCAGTACTATATTTATCAATATTAGAGAATGAGAAAGACTGAATATTTGTATACATCCCATCTCTTAAATTCGCAGCAAATCCTGTTGATGCCTTAGCCGCATACTTACCAGCTAAAAACCCTGTTGATAATGTTCCAATCGCAATAACAAACATAATAAATCCATATTTATAAACTGCGTTGATATCTCTCGCTTCAATTCCCAAGTCAATGATTCTAGCCATCAATAAAGGAATCAAAATTTCTAAAATAACTTCAACAACAACAAAGAACATGGTTAAAAAAGAATCTTTTTTATATTGCTTAATTTGTTGCATTAATGTTTTAACGACCATCTTACCACTCCTTTTCTATTATTTATGTAACCAATTCCATATCTAATCATCATTTGATAAATTATGAATCATCTTATCAATAACATCCATAAAAATTTCTATTTCTTCAGATGATAAACCATTTGTTAGCTTTTCATGGAGCTGCATCATTGTCTGGTTAATCCATTCATGAATCTCCAGACTTTTTTGTGTCAGAACAATTTTCTTTAAACGCCCATCATAATCTACTGGAACACGTTCTATCAATTCTCTTTTGTTCATTAATGTCAGCATTTCAGAAGCCGTTGAACGATTAATAGAAAACTCTTCTTCAATATCCTTTTGAAAAGTGTCTTTCCCCTCACTATCTCTCAATTGAACAAAGCCAATGATCCATGTTTGCATCATTGTTGCACGATCATGTTGGGGACCAAAATGTTTATCCATAGTCCTTTTCATTAAATTACTTAACGTTTTAATGCGATAACCCAAAGGATCTCTAAACACCTAATCACCTCCATAGTTCGGTTACGAACTGTATTATAATATACATTTTTTTTATTGTAAAGAGATAATGTTAAAGAAAAGAAGAAAAAAAACAGAAGAATGAATTCTCCTGTTTTGAAAACATTTTTAAACTGTCACTTTAGCAGTTTGTCCATCTGGTCCTGGTGTTTCATTTAAATACTGAGCGATTTTTTCTCTTGTTTCTTGATTGCTGACAACACAGGCAGAAACTTTTGATGCGTTTCCTTCAACCAAAGCTGTCGCAAAACCAGAACATCCTGGATAACCACAACCACCACAATTGGCACCCGGTAACATTTCTGTTACATCATTAATACGGTTGTCTTCTTCAACACGTAAGTATTGATCAGCAACACCTAAAACACATCCCAGTACAGCACCAATGACAAGCAAAGCCAAAATAGCACTAATCTGCATTTTTTACTTCCTCCTTATGATGAGCACTATGATGAGAACATGCAATATTATTGCAGCCTACACATTCACTCATATCTTCACACCCCTCCGGTTTTGGAGTATGTTTATTCAATAAATATGTTCCAATAAAGATGGCGATTAAAATAACCAGCCATAGAATTGCCCAGATTGTCATTAAACAAGACCTGCGATTCCGGCAATAGCACATGCCATAATACCAGCAGTAATTAATGCAATTGGTGTCCCTTTAAAGCTTTCTGGAACGTTTGCAATTTCTAATCTTTCACGAATTGTTGCAAAAACATAAATTACAAGTGTAAAACCAATAGGAACAGCAAGTCCAGCTACCATCGCTTCAATCAATGTATATCCTGCACTGATATTATCTAATGCAACCCCTAATACAGCACAGTTTGTTGTAATTAATGGTAAATAAACACCCATTGATTTATAAATTTCTGGACTTGTTTTCTTTAAGAACATTTCAACAAATTGTACTAAAGATGCAATAACCAAGATAAATGTAATCAAATCCAAATAAGTAATTCCTAATGGAGTTAATACATGATAATACAATAAATATGTGATAATAGATGCTAAAAAGATAACAAATGTTACAGCATATCCCATATTTAAAGCATTTTTAGGTTTCTTAGAAACACCTAATAATGGACAAATAGCATAAAATTTGCTTAATACAACGTTATTAACAAACGTTAATCCTATAAATAAACTCACTAATTCCATAAACTATTTGACCTCCGCTTTCTTTGCTTTATTTGCTTTTCTCACTTTTAAGAATTGAATAAACGCAAGGATTGTTCCCAAAGTTATAAATGCACCAGCAGGTTGTGTAAACAAGCTAATTGCATAATCACTAAAGAAACTGAATTGGAAAATAATCTGACTTGCATCAAATGGATTATATAAAGATAAACCACCAGTTCCAATCAATTCTCTAAAGAATGAAATAATCAATACAGCAAATGTATATCCTAGACCCATTCCTAAAGCATCTAAAATAGAATCTACAACACCATTTTTAGAAGCAAAGCTTTCTGCTCTCCCTAAAATAATACAGTTAACGACAATCAAAGGAATGAAAACACCCAATGATTCATATAAAGCAGGTGTATAAGCATTCATTAACATTTGAACACATTTCACAAGTGTTGCAATAATAACAATGAACACAGGAATTCTAATTTCATTAGGAATGATTTTTCTCAATAATGAAATAATAAAGTTACTCATCAACAAAACACAAATAACAGCCATTCCCATACCAATAGCATTTGTTAATGAAGTTGTAATTGCTAGGGATGAACATAGACCTAACAATAAAACAAAGATTGGATTTTCTACAAATAATCCTTTTTTAAATACATCAAATTTCTTCATCTATGTCCCCTCCTTATTTAAAATTTTCATTATAGTGTTGTGTTGCCTGTTCTATTCCTTCAATAACTGCATTGGAAGAATATGTAGCACCAGAAATTGTATCAATAGAATCACCAATATTCTTTCCAACAACACTATTAATAAATGATTCACCAGTAATCTGATCACCAATTCCTTTTGTTTCAGTTGTACAATCAAGAATTTGTAATCCTTTATATGTTCCATCTTTATCTAAAGCAATCAAAGTTTTGACTTCGCCACCATATCCTTGAGCAGCTGTTTCATAAATATATCCAACAGGACTTCCACCTTTATCTGCTTCATAAACAGCAGATAATGCATCATAATCAGATAATGAAACATCTAAAGCTTTAAATTCTTCACCACTTGTATAAATCTTCACTAAATTTTCCTTGACACTGGCAATTTTCTGTTCTTGAATAATGGGATCAGTCATACCATTGACAAATGATAAAGCTCCTCCAGCTAAACCAGCAACAATTGCAAGGAAAACAGTTAATTTTAAAATCTTTTTCATCTTATTTCCCTCCTATTTTGTTTGATCAATGGCTTCTTGAATCGCATTGACAATTCCAGTTGTTGTAACTGTTGCACCAGTAGATGTATCAATTCCAGACACGTCATCCCAGCTTGTTTCACCATTTAAAACATCATCATGGAATGCTTTTGCTTTATCATTCAAGCTTCCACCACTTCCAGATTCAATTAAGTCTTTACCAAATCCAGCTGTTTCTCCAGGATATTCAACAACTTCAACCTTTGTCACAGTTTGTTTGGCTTTATCAACAGAAACCTTAACTGTCATTGGATTAGTATCTCCACCAAATCCTTTTGCAGTTAAAGTATATGTATAAGTATCACCATCTACAACTGGAGCTTTTTGAGCTTGTTCAATCGCTCCTTTAATCGCATTGACAATACCTTTTGCTGTCATTGTTGCTCCAGTAGATGTATCAATTCCATCTACATCACTTGTAGAAAGACTTCCATTTAAAACTTGATCATAGAAAGTTTTCGCTTTATCATTTAAGCTTCCACCACTTCCAGATTCAATTAAATCTTTACCAAATCCACCTGTTTCTCCAGGATATTCAAGTACTTTTACAGATTCAACTGTTTCTCCATCAATCTTAACAGCGACTTTCATTGGATTGGCTTCTCCACCAAATCCACTCACTTGCATGACATAACCATCATCAGTTGTTTCAAGATATGTCCATTGTACTTTATTCGCTTCTTCTTCAGCCTTTTTCTTTTCTTCTTCCTCTTTTGCTTTTTGTGCTTCAATAGCTTCCTGCTCAGCCGCAGCAACATCATTTTTGATACCAGTACTGATACCAAATACACATGCAATCGCAACAACTAAACTAATACCAATAGAAGCCCATTGTTTTCCAACGTTCTGATCAGTTCTACCTAAAACAAATGAATCAATTAATGGTGTTAACATATTCATCATTAATATTGAGAATAATACACCTTCAGGATAATTCGCTTTTAAACGAATAATCATTGTTAAAAATCCTAAGCAGATACCATAAATGATTTTTCCTAGTGGACTCGAAGGTGATGTCACTGGATCTGTTGCCATAAAGACAGCTCCAAACATAGCGCCACCTAAACAGAAATGAATCAATGGATAAGTGATTGGATCCAATCCATTTACTAATGCAAAAACTTCACTTAAAACTAAGATTGTTCCCATATAAGCCACTGGAATTCTTGCATCAAAAACTCTTCTGGCAGCAAGAACAATACCTAAAACTAAAATTAAAACAATACAAGTTTCACCTAATGCTCCTGCATGATTTCCTGTAAATAAATCCATCAAAGTATAAGAGAAAGTATCTCCTCCTAACCAAGATGTTCCAGATAGCATCGTAATAGGTGTTGCTTTTGTAGCCATATCAATTCCATTAACAGTATCAGGAATATTAGCAACAAGCTGTGCTCCAAAAGCCAAATGAACAACAACACGTCCTACCAAAGCAGGGTTAAAGATATTGTGTCCAAAACCACCATATACAAGTTTTCCAAAGAAAATTGCAATAAATGAACCAATAGCTGTCACATATAATGGTGTTCCAGCAGGTAATGTTAATGTAAAGATAATTGCTGTTACCCATGCAAAACTATTTTTCAAATATGTGAAGGCATTTTCTTTATGAATCAATGCCCAGACAACTTCTGTTGCTAAAGCAACAACAACAGAAACAACATACATCAAAGCCACATGAATTAATGGATCATTTGTTGTATAGTTATAGTAATAATAATATAAAGAATAACCAACAAGCACCAATAACGCAATCGTTAATTCTCTCATAATACGATGTGTAGAGAGTTTTTGACGATAATTTGGTGATGTTCTTTGTAAAGTAATCTTCATCCGTTTTCAGCCTCCCCCTACGCATTCTTTTTTCTTTGTGCCAGCTGCATACGACGTTTAGCCTTTGCAACCATATCTGTCACTTCAATCTTACTTGGACAGATGTATGTACACATACCACATTCTACACAGCGTCCAGTATCTAATTTTTCAATCAATTCTACATTTGCTGCCTTTTCTGCCTGCATAATACGTACTGGCTGTAAATGCATTGGACAGTGTAATGTACATTCACCACATTTTAAGCATGGTAATGGTTGAATATTTTCTTTTTTCATCACAGTGATGGCATTGTTATGAGAATAAATAACGAAAGTATCATTCATTACAGATTTTCCCATCATTGGTCCACCACCAACTAAGAAACCATCACAGTCATCATCAATATATCCACCAATTTTTTCAACAATATAATTGACAGGTGTTCCAATCGCAACATCTACATTCTGTGGATTTTTTAATCCATTACCAGAGAATGTCACAACACGACGTGTAATCGCTTCACCATTACGAATCCCTTTAGAAAGAGCTATGGCTGTTGATGAGTTATTGACAATCACTCCAATTTCAGCTGGTAAACGATCATATTCTTTTTTAAAGATAGTACGTACTAAAACTCTTTCCCATCCCATTGGGTAACGATCAGGAACTTCACGTGGTTCGATGTTATCATAATTCTTAGCTTCTTCAACTAATAATTCCATCAAATCAGGTTTATGTTCTTTAATCGCAATAATTGCTTTTTTAGCACCAGCTGCTTTGATCATATAATGAGCTCCATCAAATAAAGCTTTAATATCTCTTTTCATCGCAACATGGTCACTTGTTAAAAATGGTTCACATTCAACACCATTAATTAAAATTGTTTCAATATTCTGAACATTTTCATATTTCAAATATGTTGGAAATCCTGAACCACCTAATCCAACAATTCCCAATTCCTTAATGGCTTTAATCACATCTTCCTGACTCATATGATCAGGATCAGCAACTTCATACGCTTTCACTTTTTCATCTTGATGATCATTTTCAATCACAATATGATTTTGCAAACGTTTTGAAGCATGCATACGTTTTTCTATTCCCTTCACTGTTCCAGATACAGGAGAATAAATTGGAACATACATACTCTTACGAGTCGCTAATTTTGTTCCAATGCAGACATGATCTCCTTCTTTAACATGGACATCAAAATCTGTCGCAACTCCTAAAACAAGGGGAACATAAACAACGTCAGGTGTATCGATAGTCAAAATAGGTTTATCTTTAGTTAAGCCTTTTTGTCCATCTAATTTGACTTTTCCTTTTCCAGATAAAATAGACATTATATCCCTCCATATCTTTAAAATACTCATATAGTATAGCATTTTTTTATACGTTTGAAAATAGAATTGTCGTTGATGTTCACAAAATGTTCACAAAAAAAGTTCCTCTTTTGAGAAACTATTTTCGAACTAAACTCACAATTGTATCAAATTTGGCAGAATATGGATATGTATCTAAAGGAATCATTTTTTCAATTCGATAATACTTATCCAATTCCTCTAAATCTTTCGCTAAAGCAGAAGGATGATCACTGACATAGATAATATGTTTAACCTTTGATAAAATAAAGCTTTGCTTCATCGCATCACTGAGTTGAGAAGTTCTTACAATGACTTCATCAAAATGTTGTTTTTTACATTGATGAATAACAGCTTCATGAACATCTTGACAAATCCATTGAACATGTGTCTTTCCTAAAAACTTCGCATTATCTTTTGCATCTTTGATGTGATAATTCTTTTCATCCACAGCAACAATATCCTGTTTTAATGAAAGCTCCAATAAACCTATCCCACAATTTAAAGATAAAATCTTTGAACCATCAGTTAATAAAGAACGTATCAACTCCAGTTTTCTTTTTTCCATTTCTGGATAAACTGGAAATTCAGATTTAACAGAATAAAGATATTTTTGCCCAAAACATTCAAAAGGTAAATAAGATTGACCATAAACCTTTTTATAACCCTGCATTTCAAATTGCTGATAACGTGTTGTGTTGATTGTATACCAGACACTTTTAACTTGCGGTATTTGACTAACAGCTTCAACGACTTCTGGTTTTAATCCATCCTGCCCTGTCACAAATAAAATTTGTAATTGCTTATCAATCTGGCGAATACGCATAAAACGCAACCCTTTTTTGACTTTATCATTATAATCTCTCACTTGATGAACTTGTAAAATATCTTCAATTTGTTGAATACATGCATTAATGGCCTCATCTT
>CALVFK010000023.1 GCA_944326805.1 uncultured Massilimicrobiota sp.
TCATTATGGGAATTTGAAGTTTACAATACAACAGATTTAGATTTATTAGCTGAAGCATATGATCAATATAAAGACTTTGATGTTTCTTCTTATACACCAGCAAGTGTAGCTGAGTTTACAGATGCATTAAATGCTCTTGTGACATTAAGCAATGATAAAACAACGACAAAAGAAGATATTTTAAAAGCTATTGAAAATCTTGAAACAACAGTTTCAACTTTAACAAAACTAGCAGATAAGACAGAATTAAGTACAGCTATTGATAATGCTTCTCAGAGTTTGGATACTGTAAAATACACACCTGATTCTATTACAAAAGTGACTGAAGCATTAGAAAAAGCGAGAAAAGTTTTCAGTAATGATAATGCAACTCAAGATGAGGTGGATGAAGCTATTGAAACTTTAAATCATGCAGTTGAAGGACTTGTTGAAAAGGCTCATAAAGATAATTTAACATCTATCTTTAATGAAGCTTATCAACTTGATAAAGAACAATATACAGCAGATAGTTACGCAAAAGTAGAAGCATTGTTATCACAGGTTGAAGCAATTATTGATGATGAAAATGCATCACAAAATGATGTTGATCAAATGTATGAACAATTACGTCAAGCATTAGATGCTTTGGTTGTTATACCTTCTGAAGAAGAAAAGCCGGGTGAAGAGACAAAACCAGAGGAAAAACCTGGAGAAGAAACAAAACCTGAAGAAAAACCAGAAGATATAACGAAACCTGAACAAAAACCAGATGACAATATTGAAATAACTGTTCAGCCGGATAAAAAACCTCAAGAAATTGAAAAACCAGTTGGACAAGTCGCAAATACAACGGAAACTGTGACTCAGACAGGAGATACAACATCTCTATTACCAATGATGATTCTTTTGATGGCTTCTGGTGCAGGGTATTATGTTATTAAGAAAAGTTCTTTATTACAAAAATAATATAAAAAATACGATGTCATAAGGCATCGTATTTTTCATAAGTATGAGTTAAGTTTTGAATAGCTGTTTGGATGCGGTGCAGTGCTTCATCTTGACCAAAAATATGAATTAATTCCACAGCACCACCGGCACTAGAACGTTTGTTTGTGAAAGCAGCTCTGACAGGTTCCATGATTTGACCGTTTTTAAGTCCATTTTCTCTAGCGAGTTCTCTAAAGAATGTGAGAATATCATCATCATTTTGAAAATCTTTGATTTCATGAAAATGCTTTTCTACAAGTGTTAAAGCATGTAAAGATTTTTCAGGATTGGTTTTGAATTTTTTATGTGTATAAATAGTGATATCAAAAGGGAGGGGCTGATTGATAAAGTCAAGGAGCTCTTGAATAATATCATCTTGAATTTGTAGAAGTCTAGGTTGAAGAATACGTGAAATTTCTAAGAGGTCAACGGATTGAGATATAAAATGATAATGAGGTCGTAATAACTGATGAAATTGAGATAAGGGCATTTGCCTTAAGTACATTCCGTTCATCCATTTGAGTTTTTCTAAATCAAAGATGGCAGGAGCTTTAGAGATATGATGAACATCAAATTGTTGTATAAGTTCTTCTAAAGACAGGATTTCATTGTTTTCGGGTGACCATCCTAGTAGTGCTATATAATTGATAATGGCTTGAGGGAGAAAACCTTGCTTCTTGAGGTCAAGATATGAAGCGTCACCATCTCTTTTGCTGAGTTTATGAGTTTCATCTTTATTGACGGTTGGCAGGTGAATATAGGTTGGGATATCCCAATCAAAAGCTTGATAAATCAAATTATATTTGGGTGTACTGGAAAGGTATTCATTTCCTCTAACAATATGTGTTATATGCATCAAATGATCATCAATAACATTGGCAAAATTATAAGTAGGGAAGCCATCGCTTTTTATAAGAATGCCTTCATTTAAAGTTTTGTTTTCTACTTCAATATGACCATAAACTTCATCATCAAAAGAAGTTATTCCTGTTTGGGGAATAGTTTGTCTAATGACATAAGGTTCACCATTTTGAATTTTTTGTTGGATATCATCTGGAGATAAATCTAAGCAAGGATCGTGTTCTTCAATATCATCTAAACAAAAACAATAATGAGCCCCACCTAGTTTTATTAATTCTTGAGCATAGTGATGATAGATATCTAATCTTTGTGATTGAATATAAGGTCCATAATCACCATGATTAGGACCTTCATCATAATGTAATCCTGTTTCATCTAATATCTGTAAAATAAGCTCAAAGGCTCCAGAAACTTCTCTTTTTTGATCGGTATCCTCAATCCTTAAAATAAAATCTCCCTTTTCTTTTTTTGCAATCAAATAACAATATAAAGCTGTTCTTAAATTGCCT
This sequence comes from uncultured Massilimicrobiota sp., assembly GCA_944326805.1. GTDB lineage: Bacteria > Bacillota_I > Bacilli_A > Erysipelotrichales > Coprobacillaceae > Allocoprobacillus. Next base: position 2,337 of record CALVFK010000023.1, read on the forward strand.
ATATGCATATATCCAGTTGGACTAGGTGCAAAACGTGTACGAATTTTCATTTTCCTCTTTACTCCTTTAAAAAAAAGATATATAATAAACGTTGTGATTGGGGTATAGCCAAGTGGTAAGGCATCAGACTCTGAATCTGACATTTCCTTGGTTCGAATCCAAGTACCCCAGCCATTATGTTTATTAAGGAATCACGATTGTGGTTCTTTTTTTATTTTATCACTTTATGACTTAAAAAACTATCTATGATTGAATAATAAAAATAACCACGGGTGTGGTTATTTATGATATGTTTCTTTTCTTATAATTTTAAATGCACGATAAATCTGTTCAGCCAGAATAACACGCATAAGCTGATGAGGGAATGTCATTTTAGAAAAGCTAATACGCTTATTAGCTCTTGTGAGAACATCTTCACCATGTCCTAAAGAACCACCAATGACAAAATCAATTGTACTTTTACCATGAAGCATACAATCTTCAATAGATTCAGCAAATTGAATAGAATCTACTTCTTTTCCTTGAACGTCTAATAAAATCATATAATCATCTTGTTTTACTTTATCTAAAATACGTCGACCTTCTTTAGCTTTGACAATCATTTCTTCAGCTAATGAAGGATTTTCAGGTATTCTTTCATCTCCAACTTCTATGACTTCTACGTCACAATAAGCTGATAATCTTTTTAAATACTCTTTGACTCCTTCTTCTAAATACTTTTCTTTTAATTTACCAACACAAATCATTTTAATTTTCATAATGTCCTCCTGATACAACATCTATTTGACTAGCCACTTTAATATTTGAAAAAGCAATCTGTTCTTCTTGAAATACTTGTCGATAAGTTGCTAGAGCTAATTCTTCTGTATTGGCTTCTTGTGATAAGTGAGCCAATACGATTTCCTTTGTTTTTTCTCCGATAACCTCACACATCAAATGAGCACTATAGTCATTGTTAAGATGTCCCATATCATTTAAAATACGATTCTTTAAAAACATAGGTCTTTTGGTCGCCATCAACATTTCAATATCATGATTACTTTCAATAATATAATAATCAAGATTTTTCATAAATTGACGATTTTTTTGTGATACATAACCTGTATCCGTCATATACAACAATTGTTCCTGTCCATTACTAATCACAAAACCAATAGGATCACTGGCATCGTGAGATGTTCTTAATGTGAAAACATCAAAAACACCAAATTGACGATGTGTATAGGGAACAAGCGTATGATATTCATCTAAGTCTTTGATATTCTTTTTGGCACTATAGATTTTTCCTGTATCAAAGATATGAATGTTCTTATTGTGGTCATAATGATCATGGGTTAAAAAAACATAAGTAATGTCATCTTCTTGAAATCCTAATTGATTTAATTTAAATAAAAGCTGTTTTCGGGTAATTCCACAATCAATCAATATTCCGCATTGTTGATCATATATAAATGTTGCATTACCTTTTGAGCCACTTGCCAAAACATGAAATTCCATAATTCAACTCCTTTGTGTATTTATTATACAAATTTAAACATTAAAAAACAACTTTTTCATTTATGAAAAATTTAACATGGATTTAAAAATATGATAAAATAGAATTATAAAGGAGGGGTATATATGCCTAGAATTATCACAATCGCAAGAGAATATGGATCTGGTGGTCGTTTAATTGCTCAACGTGTTGCAGAGAAATTGGGAATCTTTTATTATGATAATGAAATTATTGATCTTGCTGCAAGAGAGTTGGGATTTGATGTTGATACAATTCGTCGTGTATCTGAAGAAAAATCTTCAAGTTTTATGTATACTTTATCTTCCACAGCTTTTACTTTACCATTAAATGATCAGGTTTTTGCAATGCAATCTAAAATTATTCGTCACATTGCTGAAAATGATACATGTATTATTGTTAATGGAGTTGCTGATTATATTTTGGAAGATTTTGATGATGTTCTCACTATTTTTATTCATGCACCTTTTGAATCAAGAGTGAGACGTGTCAAAGAAGATTATCAAGAAGAACATGATGATTATAAAAAGTTTGTTATGAAAAAAGATAAAGCCAGAAGTAATTATTATAATTACTACACAACTAAAAAGTGGGGACAGTTAAAGAATTTTGATTTAACAATTAATAGTGATTTTGGTATTGAAGAAGTGGCTGATATTATTGTTGCTTTATATCAAAAAGGAGAACACAATCAAAAATAATAAAATAAAAAACCTGCCATTGGCAGGTTCTTATTATTTAAGTCCGTATTTTTTATTGAATTTTTCTACACGTCCATCAGCGCTTGCAAATCTTTGTTTTCCTGTATAGAATGGATGACAATTTGAACATGTATCAACACGAATTTCGTTTAATACTGATCCACTTTCAAATTCAGCTCCACAAGAAGTACAAATCACTTTGACTTTTTTATAATCTGGATGAATTCCTTTTTTCATTTTTCATTTCTCCTTCCGCCTTGAAATATTTGCTACTTCAAAGTAAGTTGCTCAATTATAATAGCATTTCTTGACGATAAACACAATAGTTTTTTTATTTTTTATTCATCAATCTGATATCTTGTAATATGAGCACCTAATGTAATTAATTTATGGTCAATATTATCATATCCTCTATCAATATGATAAACATTTGTAATTTCTGTTCTTCCTTTAGCAATTAAGCCGGCAACAACCAAAGCTGCACCACAGCGTAAATCTGTAGCTTCCACTCTTGCACCATGTAATGGTGTTGCCCCATGAATAATGCTTTCAGCTTCTTTTAAATCAATATGGGCACCCATTTTATTTAACTGAGGGCAGTGTTTAAAACGCTCAATATAAATAGTTTCCTTAACATGTGAATCTCCACTGGCCTGTGTTAAAAGTGTTGTAAGAGGTTGTTGTAAATCAGTCGCAAAACCAGGATAAATTTGTGTTTTAATATTCACTGGTTTTAAATCGCCTTCTCTACCATAAACGACAATACTATCTCCTACAACATCCATTTGAATACCCATTTCTTTTAATTTAGAAATTAAAGCTTCTAAATGTTGGGGAATAATATTTTGAACAATCACTTTTTCTCCAGCTGCAGCAGCAATAATCAAAAATGTCCCTGCTTCAATACGATCTGGAATAATTTCATGGAATGTTCCATTTAAATGTTCGACACCATCAATTGTAATTGTATCTGTTCCTACACCTCTGATTTTTGCACCCATCTTTGTCAGAAGGTTTGCAACATCAATAATCTCTGGTTCTTTTGCAGCATTTTCAATCACAGTTTTACCTTTGGCTTTAACAGCTGCTAACATAATATTAATTGTTGCTCCTACTGATGCAAAATCTAAATAAATAGAAGTTCCAATCAATTCTTTGGCTTCTAATAGATAAGTATCATTTTCATAAGTAATATTTGCTCCTAAGGCTTCAAAACCTTTGAGATGAAGATCAATAGGACGAGGTCCTAAATAACATCCTCCCGGCATTTTTATTTTTACACGTTTATATTTTCCAAGTAAGGCTCCCATAAAATAATAAGAAGCTCTTAATTTATTAACGGCATCACTCACTAATGCAATATCTTCCATATGAGTAGGATCAATCTTAATACGTTCTCCATCAATCTCTACATCACATTTTAATTCCTTTAAAAGTGTTGCCAAAGCAGCAACATCTGAAATTTCAGGAACACCTAAGATTTCTACAGGACCATCAGATAATACTGCTGCCGGAATTAAAGCAACAGTCGCATTTTTTGCCCCACTAATTCTTACAGTTCCATTTAATTTATATCCACCATCTATCGCAATTACTTCTGCCATGAGTTTATTTCCTTTCTGTTTTATATATATTCAATCATTTTTATATTCATAACCTTATTTCTCTTTTCAATGAGATTATACACACTTATATCGTCAATATCAAAACAATTTCTTATTTTTTTCGTTTTTATTATATCATTCAAAATTCTTTCTCTCAATCCTATAATCATTTTATTTATAACTCCATTATTTTAATGCTATTTTCTCTCATTTTATTGCATTTATTTAAAAAAATCTTTACTCTTGATGTAAGAGTGATATACTATATATTATCAAGAACTGGTCCGTTGGTGAAGTGGTCAACACACTAGGTTCTCATCCTAGCATTCAGGGGTTCGAACCCCCTACGGACTACCAATGTTAAAACGCACTGATCAAATCAGTGTTTTTTTATTTGTCTAAAAATATAATATAATTTCTTTTGAAGGTTTTTCAGTGAAATATTGATTTTCTTTTTGAAAAGTTTTGTTTTTAATGAATAATATATATCTTCATTATATAATAAGGAAAAGGACAATCAATAAAAAGGAAGGAGGTTTTGTCATGAAATATGTATGTTCTATTTGTGGATATGTTTATGATGAAAGTCAAGAAGATTTAACGTTTCAACAATTGCCAGAGTCATGGGTCTGTCCGATATGTAGAGCTGATCAGTCTTTGTTTGTCAAAGATGAAAAAGAAACAAAGACAACAGACATGAATATATCAACAGAAGGAGATATAGTTTATTCTTTAGGAGAATTGGCAGCGATTTGTTCGAATTTACAGCGTGGATGTGAAAAACAATATAAAGACGAAGAAGCTTTGCTTTTGAAAACATTATCTGATTTGTTCACAGCACATGTAGAAAATGAAGATAATGCGAGTGTAGACGTTTTAGAACAGTTGTTGCAGGAAGATTTATCACATTATTATCCTGCTTTACATGGATATGCAAAGCAGGTAGCTGATCGAGGGACACAACGTATTTGTGTCTGGGGTGAAAAGGTAACAGCTATTTTGCATTCGTTATTAATGCGTTATCATCAAGATCAAGGAGCATTTTTGAAAAATACATCTGTCTGGGTATGTTCAGTATGTGGTTTTGTGTTTGTTGGAGATGAAGCACCAGAATTATGTCCGGTGTGTAAAGTTCCAGCATGGAAATTTGAAAAAATAGAGGGGAGGGAGGCTGGATGAAATACATAGCTGTAAGAAATATTCGCTTATGTACAAAAGATTGCCTTTGTCTTTATGTTTGCCCAGTAGGAGCAACAGATACAGAAGACAGTATCATTGATGTGAAAAAATGTATTGGATGTGGTGATTGTGCCAAAGCATGTCCAAGTGGAGCTATCTCCCTTGTTCCACTGACTTATCCACCTCAACAATCAAAAGACCTTTCTCTTGTTCATTTATCTCATACATTAACAACACAAAAGGCGAAACAGGAGCAACTTGCCAGACAATTGATGAATAGTCATAATGATGAATTGTATCGTTTAATGAAGGCATTTGTAAAATCTATTCGCTTGGTTCATGAAGATATCATGCGTGAAGCAGGATTTATGTTACCTCAAAGTGCTAATACCCAGCAATTACTTGAATCTTTTGTAGAAAATCCTCCATGTGATGATTTTCCAACGGATGTTGCTCAAAACTTATTAACAAAGATATCATTTCATGAAGTTACTACGATTCAATATCATTGTCTTGTGTGTGGTGCCATTTTTGAAGTTAAAAATAATAAAACACCTGTTTGTCCTATTTGCAGGGCAACAGGAAAACAATTAGAAAGAATAGAAAAGGAAGGATCATTATGAAATTAGTTATTGAAAAAGATGTCAAAGCAATGAGTGAAAATGCTATGTATATTTTACTTGGTGCTATGTTACAAGATAAAAGAGTCAATATTTCATTGACATCGGGAAGAACACCACGTCTTTTATATGAAATGATGATTCCTCTTGTGAAGAATCAAAAGAAATTTAAGGATGTGGAATATTATTTATTTGATGAAAATCCATTTATTGGTGAAAAATATGGAACAAACTGGGCTGAAATGAAAGAGATGTTTTTTGAACCGGCACATATTTTAGAAGAACATATTCATCGTATCACGCTTGATAACTGGCATGATTATGACTGGCAGATTCGTCAAGCTGGAGGCATTGATGTGATGGTGATTGGATTAGGTCATGATGGTCATTTTTGTGGAAATTGCCCACGCTGTACACAATTTGATAGTTATACTTATTGTATGGAATATAAAGATAAATTAGCAGTTAATCCAACTTATGGTGAAAGACCACGACAACCTTATACGATTACGATGGGTGCCAAGAGTTTGATGCGTGTTAATCATCTGGTCATGATTGTAGATGGTCAAGAAAAAGCAGAAATCTTTAAACGTTTTATTGAAGAACCTATTAATGGGGAAGTGCCTGCAACAGTTTTAAAGCTTCATCCTAATTTAACGGTGATCTGTGATGAAGCAGCAGCTTCTTTGTTGTCAATTGAAGATGAATCTCGATTATAAAAAGCGATCATTGTATCGCTTTTTATAATGAAAAAAGACATCATGATGATGTCTAATATAAACGACGGCAAGTATACCATTCATTTTGCCAATAACTATAACTTAAATCAGCTACCTGAACAGGCTTTCCTGTTGAAGGAGCATGAACCATTTTATTATCCCCAATATAGATTCCAACATGATGCACACCACTGAATGCGCCATTATCACTAAAGAGAATGATATCTCCTGCCTGGATATTCGCTTTTGAAACAGATTGTCCTGATGTCGCAAGATTCCATTTAGTTGATTGCACACCAATGTTTACACCACATTGATAATGTGCCCAACAAACTAAGCCTGAACAGTCAAATTCCGTCTGATTTGGATTTTTAACTGCACTCATTGTATGACAACCACCCCATACATACATATAACCTTGACGTGTTAATGCTTTATTCGCAATAGCTAAACCTAATTCTTCATTAGATGATAAATTATCATCAGAAGAAGTATTGTTTTCTTCCTGGTTTTGTTCTTCTTTTTGGGAAGAATCATTATTGGTATTGTCTGATTGATTTTCATTTTGTGATGGTTTTTGTGCAGATTGGCTAGAAGATGGCTTTTTATTAGGGGTTGCCTGAGAAACATGATTAACCTTTGAAGCATCAGATGCTTTTTGAATAGCAGCTAAGTTCTTTTGAATAGATTCAATAGATTCCTGATTTTTTGCTGCTTGAGATGTATTATTCGCAACTGTTTTATTTTGTTCAGTTAATTTTGCCTGGAATGTTTTTTGTAAACTTGCCTGTTCTTTTTTATCGTCTTCTAGAGATGCTTTTAAATTTTTTAAAGTTGTTTCTTGTTTTTGAACTTCTTTTATATTTTCATTGATTTGATCAATGAGTTCATTATCATAATTTGTGATTTCTTTGATATTGATAACACGACTCATAAAATCAGATATTGTTTCAGCACCAAAGATATATGTTGTAAAAATATTTGAATTAAGTGTTGTTTGCATACTATACAAACGTTCTTGAAGTTTTTCGCTTTGTTCCTGTACTTCTTTTTTTAATTTTTCAATATTCTTTTGTATATAATTTAATTCACTTTCAGCTGATTCTATCTTTGTATCTATTTCGGTAATCTTTTGAGCAATTTGAGCAATATCTTTTTTTGTGTTTTGAGCTTCTTCTTTAGCTTGAGATGCTTCTTCTTTTAATTCTTTATTTTTGTCATATAAATAACTATTAAATTCTTTACATGTTTTTTGTTGGCTGTTTGAAAGTTTAGAAGAAGAACATAATTTGATATATTGAGATTCTTTTCCTTCAAAATCTGTTGCTTTGACATGGTAAGATACCCCAAGCAGACAAGTTAATAGACTTATTGATAAAAATGATACAGTGATTTTCTTTTTAAACACTCTTCATTCCTCCTTGTTGACTTCTTTTCTTTTATTCTAAATCATTTTTAGAAACTGTCAAATAAAAAGAGTATGAAAAAAGGAAATAACGCTTTGTCATTTCCTTTTTTACATTACTGATGGTTTGCGATCACACGTTTTGTTACATGTTCAGGTGCAAACTCATATCCTAGAAATTCCATATCAAAGAAGCCTTGGCCTTGTGTCATTGCACGTAAATCAACAGCGTAATTCATGACTTCTTCTTGTGGGGCTTCAGCAGTAATCTTAATTAAACCATCTTCTAAGATTTCACTACCCATCACACGTGCACGTTTTTTATTGAAGTGTCCCATAATATCTCCCGTAAATTTTTCATCAATATAAACATGCAAAGTCATAAATGGTTCTAATAAAGCAGGTTTTGCTTTTTCCATTGCTTCTTTAAAACACATGATTGTTGCTGTTTTAAATGCCATTTCAGAAGAGTCTACACTATGATATGAACCATCAATCAAAGTTGCTTTAATACCTAAAACAGGATACTGTGCTAAAATACCATGCTTCGTTGCTTCTACTAAACCTTTTTCTACAGCAGGGAAGTAAGCTTTAGGAACGGCACCACCAAAGATTTTTTCTTCAAATACAAATGGAATGGTATAGTCATGTAAAGGTTCAAATGTGATTTCTACATCACCATATTGACCATGACCACCAGATTGTTTCTTATATTTATAGCGTTGTGTCACTTGTCCACGAATCGTTTCACGATAAGGAATAATAATATTATCTAATGTGACATCAATCTTAAATCTTTCTTTTAATTTAGAAACAACACTATCAATATGAATATCTCCAATACCATAAATACATTGTTGTTTTGTTTCAGCATTATTTTCAAATTTTAATGTTTTATCTTCTTCTAAAAGTTTATTTAAAGCATTGGTAATCTTTTCTTCATTCGCTTTACCTACAGGTTTAATCGCTTTTCCATAATAAGGCTGAGAGAATAAGATTGTTTCATAAGTGATACGATAATCTAAAGTACATAATGTATCATTTGTTTGAGTATAAGATAATTTAGATAAAGCTCCAATATCTCCTGCATTTAAACAATCTGTCTCTACTAAATCCTTACCTTTCATAATATAAATTTTATTCAATTTCTCAGCTTCTTTTTTCTGAACATTAAATAAAGTCATACCTGCACGAACAGAACCTGTACAAACCTTAAATAAAGAAATACGTCCTACAAAAGGATCAGCGATTGTTTTAAAGACAAATAGAGATGGTGCCAAAGATTCATCAAAACCAATTAAATCATCTTCATCTGTTTCTTCATTATGCACAACCATAGAATTGACCATATCTCCAGCAGCACTGAAGAAGGCTACCATAGAATTTAAGATAATTTGAATGCCAATCTGATTTGTTCCACATAAGACAGGAATCAATGTTTTATTCATAACACCTTGACGTAAAGCCCAAGAAATTTCTTCCTTAGTGAAAGGTTCTTCATTAATATATTTCTCTAATAATTCATCATTTGTATTGGCTACGGCTTCATCAATCATATTTTTAATAGGTGTAATTTCATCCCACATATCATCTGGAATAGGACAAGGATGTGTTTGTTCACCATCAAAATAACGTCCTTCCATTTTGGCAACATTAACATAACCAACCATCTTATTTCCTTCCATAATTGGAACTTGAATAGGGGCAATGGCTTTTCCATATGTCATTTTTAAATCTTCCAGTTTTTGCTGGTAAGCAGCATTTGGATAATCCAGCCCACTAATATAAATCATTTTAGCTTTGTCATAAGCTTTATGCATAGCTTCCTTTGTTCCAACACTAATTCCTTCTGTCGCTGGAACAACAATCAAAGCACTTTCAGCAACTTTTAAAGCGGCTTCAACTTCACCAACAAAATCAAATGAACCAGGTGTGTCTAATAAATTAATCTTACAGTTATTCCATTCTAATGGAATAATAGACATTCCTACTGAAGAATGTCTTTTGATTTCTTCTGGTGAATAATCACTGATTGTGTTTCCATCTTCAATTTTTCCAATACGATTTGTTAAACCAGCACGATAAGCCATTGCTTCAATCACACTGGTTTTGCCACTCCCAGAGTGACCTAACACAACGACATTTCCAATTTCGTTTGAGTGATAAGCTCTCATTATCATCACGCTCCTTTAATATTTTTTGGAATATCTTTCTTCTATTTTAACATATTCACAAAATATTGAAAACGGTTTCAGTATAATTATAGTGAAATTTATTGAAAAAGATGTTATGATAACACTAGGAGGAAAAAACATGGAAGTTGGATTAATTATTATATTGTTTTTATCAAATGCTCTTGCATTGGATTGCCTTTATAATAAGAGAATAAAAACAACAGGTGCTTTGTTGATTTTGAACTTATGTTTAACTGTTGCTTTGGCATATCAATTTGAGCAAATGGGAAAAATTGTTCATTTGTTGTTGGGACTTATTGCTATTATTGTTTTATTTTTTGGTATTAAATTTTATTTGAAAAAGAAAAAGGAAGATACGACCAATCAGCGTCGTATGATTGAGGAGAAAGAGGACGAATTATGAAAACGATAGATTTTGAAATTGAAATGGAAAATGGAGAAGTGATGTCGGGAGAGTTATATCCTGAAATTGCTCCACGTACTGTGAAAAATTTTGTTGATTTAATTGAAAGTCATTTTTATGATGGATTAATCTTCCATCGTGTCATTGCGGGATTTATGATTCAAGGTGGTGGCTATGATAAAGATATGCATATTCATGAAACACCAGCCATTAAGGGAGAATTTAAAAGTAATGGTATCGATAATCCATTATTGCATACCAGAGGTGTGCTTTCAATGGCACGTACAATGATTAAGGATTCAGCAAGTTCACAATTTTTTATTATGCATGAAGATGCTCCTCATCTTGATGGAGAATATGCTGCTTTTGGAAAAATTACGAAAGGAAAACATGTGATTGATGAGATTGCTCATGTGGCAACGGATGCTAGAGATTGTCCATTAGAACCAGTCGTTATCAAAACAATGAGGTTGATTTAAAATGAAATTATTTTATTTAAAAAACTGTCCTTATTGTCGTCAGGCACTTCAATGGATAGAAGAACTTTATCAGCAAAATAATCAATATCAGCAGATTCCTTTAGAAATGATTGAAGAAAGTGAACAAAGTGAATTGGCTGATCGTTATGATTATTACTATGTTCCTTGTTTTTTTGAAGGTCAGAGAAAACTTCATGAAGGAGCAGTGACAAAAGAAGAAATTCAAAAGATATTTGAGGACTATTTAAAGGAGGAAAATGAATGAAAATTTTAGTCACAGGTGGTGCGGGATATATTGGAAGCCACACAGTTGTTGAGTTAATGCAGGAAGGACATGAAGTTGTGATTGTTGATAACTTTTACAATTCTAAGCCAGAAGCATTGGACAATATCACTAAGATTACAGGGAAAAGACCTGCTTTTTATGAAGTGGATTGTTGTGATGAAGAAGCGATGGAAAAGGTTTTTCAAGAACATCAAATTGATGGAGCTATTCATTTTGCAGGTTATAAAGCTGTTGGTGAATCTGTTCAAAAACCAATGGAATATTATCAAAATAACTTGATGAGTACCCTTGTATTATGTCAATTATTAAGAAAATATAACTGTAAGAATTTAATTTTTTCATCAAGTGCAACTGTATATGGGAATCCTCATACAGTACCTATTAAAGAAGATTTTCCATTAGGTCCAACAACAAATCCTTATGGAACAACAAAACTAATGATTGAAAATATTTTAAGAGATATTTATATTTCTGATGACCAATGGAATATTGTTTTATTAAGATACTTTAATCCTATTGGTGCTCATGAAAGTGGTTTGTTAGGAGAAGATCCAAATGGTATTCCTAATAACCTTGTGCCTTATATTTCTAAGGTGGCTGTTGGTGAATTAGAATGTTTAGGTGTTTTTGGTAATGACTATGATACACCAGATGGAACAGGTGTCAGAGATTATATTCATGTTGTGGATTTAGCAAAAGGGCATGTCAAAGCCTTAAAGAAACTTGTTGGTGATCATGGTGTTTATACTTATAATTTAGGTACAGGACATGGTTATAGTGTTTTAGATATTGTGAAAGCTTATGAAAAAGCAAACAATGTCAAAGTGAACTATGAAATCAAGCCAAGACGTGCTGGAGATATAGCAACTTGTTATGCAGACCCAGCTAAGGCAAGAGAAGAACTGGGATGGGTTGCTGAAAAATCATTAGAAGATATGTGCAAGGATGCTTATAACTTCATCATTCATAACAAAAAATAAAAATATTGGAAAGCTGTTAGCTGTAGAAGTTAACAGCTTTTTTGATGAAATGATATATTTATGAAACATTGAATGAAAAATGATATACTGAAAGTAGAGAGGTGATTGATAATGAAAAAGACTTTAAAAAAGATTTATATTTTGATATTTCCTGTTTTTTACTTGATGTTGATGTTATATTATCAATACATTCGTTATGATATATTGACTTTTATATCACAGCATAATTATCTTTTGACTATCACATGGATATTTATAGGATTAGGGATTATGACATCAATTTGGAATGGAATGTTGTTGGTGGATAAAAATAATAGGAAGATGGATGTTATCTGTTTGATTGTTTGGTTGATATTGATTGTTGCCGGCTTTATTTGTTTATTTATATTGCCAGAAGTTTACCCTGCAAAGATTTATTATATGTTGGTAGATGGAATTCCTTTTCTCTTTTTCCTTATAGGAAATATAATAAGTTTATTAGGATATCATTTGTATTTTTATTATCACTTGCATAGAAAATAAGGAATAATCTCAAATTTAACTGTTTAAAATATTGATATTAAAAATACGATTCATTGTCGTATTTTTGTTTGTTTTTTTATTTCATTTTTTGATACTTGCCTATGAAAAATGACTATGATATTCTAGAAGTAGAAAAATGTATGAAATCTATAAGGGTGAGAAGATAAAAATGATTTAAACCTCAAATGATATTTTCTATTGCAAAAAATGTCGGGGGGGGGTATACAATGAAAAAAAGGAGGGAATAAGAAGGAAGAAAATGGGATTGAAGTCAAACAACTATCAAAAAGGCTTC
>CALVFK010000024.1 GCA_944326805.1 uncultured Massilimicrobiota sp.
TCTATCTGTAAAGATAATTCATCAAATTCTTTTTGATCTTGAGTCATAGCTCTTTTGGCTTGTAACTCTTTTATTTTATTTTCATTATCTATGAGGCTCATAATTTTCCTCCATGTAACTTTAATAAATCTGAAATAACATTTTTTAAATCATGTCTGTCAACAATCATATCAATAAAACCTTTTTCAAGTAAAAATTCAGCAGTCTGAAAACCTTCTGGTAATTCCTGTTTAATTGTATCTTGAATAACACGTTTTCCAGCAAATCCAATCATGGCCTGTGGTTCAGCTATAATAATATCGCCTAACATCGCAAAACTGGCACTGACACCACCTGTTGTTGGATGCGTCAATAAAGCAATATATAATCCACCTTGATTGGAAAAGCGTTTTAAAGCCGCACTGATCTTAGCCATCTGCATTAAAGAATCAATTCCTTCCTGCATTCTGGCTCCCCCACTTGTACAGCTAATGACTAAAGGAAGTTTTTTACGTGTTGCTAATTCAACCGCTTTGCAGATTTTTTCACCGACAACTTTTCCCATACTTCCCATCATAAAACGAGAATCCATAACACATAAAACAAGACGATTTTGATTGATTTTTCCAATCCCACAAATAACTGCTTCATTCATTCCCGTTGCCATTTGAGCCTTTTTTAATTTCGCATCATAACCCGGAAATTTTTCTATGTTTTCTGTATGATCTTTTTCAAAATATTCACGCCATGAACCTTCATCAATCAAATCACGAATACGTTGTCTGGCACTAATTTTCATATGATAACCACATTTAGGACATACATAATCATTTTCAATGAGAGAAAAATAAGGAATTGACTCATGACAATGATCGCATTGTTTAAAAATATTTTCTGGAATTTCTTTTTTTTCTTTGACCTTATGTCTTTTGAGCCATGATGAGAATTCTTTCAATTCCTCATTTCGCTTTTTAAACAATTGATCCATTATCTTTCAACTCCTTTATAAATGTTTCACAGAAACTTGTATCATATCTTCCTTCAATAAATTCTTTAGAATGAAGAACATAGTAATGAAATTTTGTATTGGTTGAAATTCCATCAATAATGACTTCACTTAAAGCTGCACGCATCTTCTTAATACATTCTAATCGTGTCGGTGCAAAGGTAATGAGTTTTAAAATCATAGAATCATAATAAGGTGAAATTTCACAGCCACTATACATAGCACTATCAACACGTACACCACGTCCACCTGGCAAATGCATAAAAGTTATTTTTCCAGGTGTTGGTGCAAAATCACGATTCATATCTTCGGCATTAATACGACACTCTAAAGCATAACCATTTTGATGAATATCTTCTTGACGATAAGGAAGTTTTAATCCTTCTGCGACTTTTAACTGTAATTTAATCAAATCAACACCACAAATCATCTCTGTAATAGGATGTTCTACCTGAATACGTGTATTCATTTCCATAAAATAATAATTTCCATGTTTATCTAATAAAAACTCTATCGTTCCCACGCTGTTATAACCTACATGACGACAAGCTTTTAAAGCATCTTCAAATAGGTGCTGACGAACATCTTTCTTTAAAATATGACATGGTGCTTCTTCAATCATCTTTTGATGACGTCTTTGAAATGAGCAATCTCTTTCATATAAATGAATCACATTTCCATGTTGATCTCCAATGACCTGCACTTCAATATGTTTTGGATTTTCAATCAATTTTTCTAAATAGACATCATCATCTCCAAAACAGGCTTTCGCTTCTGCTTTTGCATTCGTGTATTGTGTTTCAAATTCTTCTTCATTTTGAACAACACGCATACCACGTCCACCACCACCATTACTTGCCTTAATCATCACTGGATAACCAATACGACTGGCAATGTCTTTTCCTTGTTCAACAGTTTCCACAACTTCTTTAGAACCCGGAATAACGGGAACGCCAGCTTCTTTCATCATTTTTCTGGCTGCTGACTTATTTCCCAGCATATCAATAATATCTGGTGAAGGCCCAACCCAAATGAGTCCACACTGAATAACCAATCTGGCAAACTGACTATTTTAACTAAAAAAACCAAATCCCGGATGAATAGCATCACATCCTGTATTACATGCTGCCTGAATAATGGCATTCATATTCAAATAAGAATCATTAGCTAAAGGTCCTCCAATACATACGGATTCATCTGCCAGTTGCACATGTAAAGATTGTCTATCAGCCGTTGAATAAACTGCGACTGTCTGTATTCCCATTTCTTTACATGTACGAATAATTCTTACAGCAATTTCACCACGATTAGCGATTAATAATTTTTCAATCATACAATCACCTTACCCTATCATCATTAAAGTCTGATCATATTCAACAGTTTCACCATCTTGAACTTCAATAGATAAAACTTTACCAGAAACAGTTGCTTTAATTTCATTCATGACTTTCATTGCTTCAATAATACAAATTGTATCTCCTTCTTGAATCGTATCTCCTACTTTAACATAAGGTTCTTTTCCAGCACCACTTGATTGATAATATGTTCCAACAATTGGACTTTTTATAGGTGTTCCTGTTTTTTCTTCAGTTTTTTCTTCTTGAACAGATTGTCCCTCAACTGGTGTCACAACCTGTTTAACTTCAACATCTTTTTCTAATGTGATATGCAAATCACCATCAGTTAAATCCATCTTAGATATTTGACTTTCTTCAAACATCTGCATAATTGATTTAATTTTTTCAGTATCCATATCCATTCCTCCTTAGAAAAATAAGCTAAGTGAAACCTTAGCTTATTGTTTAGATTCAATTAATTTCACAATATCTTCTACAGTTACTAATGCAGCTAATTCTTCATCAGAAATTTCAACATCAAATTCTGTTTCTAAATCTAAAGATAATTCAACAGCTGCTAAAGAATCAATTTCTAAATCTTCTTTTAATCTTGATTCTAATGTAATTCCTTCTCCATCAATATTTAAAGATTCTACTAATGCGTCTTTAACTTGTTCAAACATGATATGTCCTCCTATGTTTTACTTAAAATTTTTTATGTTCTTACTTCAAATTTTTGAAGTAATGTTACTATACACCTCTTTTTCTGTTTTGTAAATAGATTTTCATTAATTTATTTAAAAATTTTTATATAAATTTTTTAAAGTATCTAAAAACATAAAAATAACTTACCCAAAATGAGTAAGTTATTCATGACACAATTTTAATTGTGGTTAACAAAAATCCATATTTTTCTATAATCATTTATTCTTGACAATATTGTACACTTGAATTTCTTTCAATTAAATAACACGGCAATTGTATTCTCATTGCATTTAACTTTATCCCACAAATTAAAGATTGATGCAGTAATGATGCTCCTAATTCTCCCATTTCATCAGCAGGTGCATAAACAGTCGATAATGAAGGTGATGTAAAATTTCCTGCATCAATATTATTAAATCCTATAATAGAAATATCTTGAGGAACACGGATATTCAAATCTTGCAATGCTCTTATAGCTCCTATTGCAATTGGGTCATTAACAGCAAACAATGCACTTGGAAGTTCCTTTGCATGTTCATAAATCAGATTGTATCCAGCCTCACTCGTTAAATCTTTTTCTATAGAAAACTCTTGATAATCCATATGAAATTCTTGACAATACTTTATAAAACTTCTTTTCCTTGTCTGAATATGATGATTCAATTCATTATATTCACTTCTTCCTAAAAAACCAACTTTTTTATGTCCTAGATCATGAAAATACTTCACAACTTGATACATTGCATCATCAAAATCCAAAGTAATACAACATCTTTTAATAGGACTCATATCCATATCTAAAAAAATAATATTATTTGTTATTTCACATAATTTTTCAAGATGAGAAGAAGAAATTTTTCCAATACAAATAATTCCTTGTACATTTTGCAAAATACTTTCTACATCAATATCACCTTCACGAACTCTTCTCATTGCAATATGATGTGTCTTAAAATATTTTTCTACAGCCTGCAATAAAGTAATATAATATGTATCTCGAATTTCCTGCTCATATGTATAACATTGAATAACAGCAACAACAAGTTTTGTATTCTGTTGTGATGATTTTCTTGGTTTAGGTACATAGTTTAGTTTTACAACAGCTTCTTGTACTTTTTTTCTCGTTTCTAAAGAAACATTTAAAGAATCGTCATCCCTTAATATTCGCGATACAGTTGCGATAGATACATTAGCATATTTTGCAACATCCTTTAAAGTAACCATTGCATGTTCCCCTCCTCATATTTTTCTTTATTATAAGTGAATTCCTATAAAATTTCCACACTTATATGAGATATAACACGAAATAACAATAAACTCTATCCTTATAAAAAGAATAGAGTTAATATACGAATAGCATTTTATACATGAACATCTATATATACAGGTCTATCACTAAGTATAATCTCATCAGCAAATATCCCTTCAGTTTCAAATATAATGATTATATTTTGCCCTTTTTTCAAAAATGGTCCAGGTATATAAAGAGAACCAGTTGGTCCAACTTGATAAAACCTGCCACAATGATGTCCATTTACAATAACAACACCTTTTCCAAATTTTGAAACATCAACAAACGTTTCTTGGGGCTCATCTTCAATGATAAAAATAAATTGATGAAATGCTGGACCACCTTCATATTCTTTAGACCAATCTATGGCATCAGTTTTATCAAAATTCAAGCAATAATGCTTCCATTTTTTTGTAAAATGTATATCCAATAATACACCCGTGCGAATCCCTTTCTTTTGTGTATCAGCTTGCAATTTAGCTCCATAATTGACTCTACCCATATTTTCAACTAGAATTTTTAAGTCATTTTGATGATGCATAGATGCCTCAAATAAAATTTCATCACCTATTTCATCTTGATATTGTGTAGCAACAAAGTGATTATTGACATATACTTGAATACGATCACGAGCATCAATCACTCTTAACCTAGACTCTTTTGTATAACTTGAAAAACAATGTTTATAAACAACATACCCATAGTAATGGTCTAGTTCTTCCATCGTCATCGGCCATGAACTTTCTACAATTGTTGATATTTGTTCTAGCACATTAAAAAGGGATACTTTTCTATGACATTTCACATATCCATAAGATTTTGTAATTCTACGATTGCCAAGGCGATGACTTTGTCCAGTCAGTAATTCTCTTAAAAGATGATATTTTTCAGTTTTTGCTCCGTACTCAGTTAAAATAGCATCATAATCATAAGAAGTAATTTGAGGGAGGTCTTTTTCTTTTCTTGCAGAGCATCCATTCATCCAACCAAAATTTGTCCCACCTTGAAACATATAAAAGTTCACACTACCAAGTTCTAACATTTCTTTAGCACTCTCAATAAATTCTAAAGGATCTCTACGAACAATCTCTTGTTTCCAGCGGTTAAACCAGCCATCCCAAAATTCCATGCACATAAGAGGTGCTTCAATATGATGTCTATGCATAAATTTTTTTAATATCTCAATATTTTCTTTAGCATGTGAACCAAAATTACCTGTCGGAAAAACATCTCTATCTAATAAACTACCGGCTTCCAAAGCTTCATCCCAAGTTCCATCAGCAGTAAAAATAGGAACTTGAATACCATAATCACGCATAAGTTTATAAACCTTTTTAAGATATGTTTTGTCTTCGCCATATGAACCATATTCATTTTCTAATTGAGCTAAAATAATTGACCCATTTTGATGAATCTGATATGGAGAAACTTTTGGTAAAAGTATTGAGAAATATTGTTCAAGGCACTTCATATATTGATCATTATCAGTCCTCAATCTTATCCCAGGATATTTTAGTAGCCAGGCTGGCAATCCACCCATTTCCCATTCAGCACAAATATATGGTGATGCACGTAGAATAACATATAAGCCCAATTGATGAGCTAAAGCTAAAAATTTTTCAATATCTTTGATTCCTTCAAAATCATATTCTCCTTGTTTTGGTTCATGAAGATTCCATGGAACATATGTTTCTACAGTATTACACCCCATATCAATAAGATCTAGTAGTGTATCCTTCCAATATTCAGGCACAATTCTAAAATAATGAACAGCTCCCGAAATAATTTTTATAGCTTTACCATTTATATAAAATTCCTTTTTAACTTCAATACTTCCCAAATCATTTCTCTCCTTTATAATTCTTCAAATTTTGGATTATTAGCCAGTTTAACAAATGGTAAATAAATGATAATTGCTAAGCCTAAATTAATAAGTGACCAAATAATTGCTCTCCAATCAAAACCAGTTGCGAAGAAACCATAGAGTACAGGTGGCATAACCCAAGTAACATTTTGTGTAACTGGAGCCATCAATCCTAATGCAGTTGCTCCATATGCGACTGCTGATAAAACAACTGGGCATAGTAAGAACGGAATAAACATAAGAGGGTTCAAGACTGTTGGAAGACCATACATTACCGGTTCACCAATATTGAAAATAACTGGTGCAACTCCTAGCTTAGCCACTTCTCGATAATGCTTATTTTTAGATTGCCAAAATATAGCAATCAAAAGCCCTAGTGTAGCATACCAGACAAAAGCTCCATAAGAGACACTTGTCCATAAATAAGGAATATCTTTTCCTAATTGATAAGCCTCTAAATTCGCTAAAAGAGCAACTCCAAAGACACCTTCCATAATTGGTGCCATAACATTTCCACCATGAATACCAAAAAACCAAAATAATTGAGTTAAAAAAGCAACCATAATAATAGATAATGGATTTTGAGATAAACCTAATAATGGTGTTTGTAACACATTGTAAATCCAATCAATAATTAATTGTCCTGTCACTTGATTGAAAATATAAGTGACAATTGCAACAACATACATAGCAATAAATGCTGGAATAATAGAAGTAAATGGAACTGCAATTGCCGGTGGCACTGAACTAGGTAATTTAATAGTCCATTTCTTTTGCATACATTTACTAAAAATAATAACAGCTAAAAATCCAATAATAATTGCTGTAAAATATCCACGTGAATTAATCTGATTTCCTGGAATAAGCCCACTGATAGTTACAGATAACTGATTATTCGCATATGACAATCCAGTGATATTATTAATAATTTCAGCAAAATGACTTTCTATTCCAGACAATTGAAATGTTTGTGTCATAGATGTTCCTAATGAAATAATAAAAGATGCAAGTGCAACCAAACCTCCAGATAATTTATCGGTTTCATAAACTTTGGCAATGTTATAACCCAAAGCAAAGATAAACACTAATGAGACAATAGCTAAACTACCATTGTATATCAAACCATTAATAGTAATTAACCATTGAAATGTTTCTGTGATTTGTGTCCACCCAAATTCTGCAGGAAAATCTGAAAGAAACGCATTAATCAATAATGCAATTGAACCAGTCATAACAACAGGCATAGTTGCTATAAATGAATCACGAAGAGCAACAAGATGTTTTTGAGAACCAATCTTAGTTGCTATTGGCAGCAGTTTTTCAGACATAAAGTCCATAAATCTTTGATACATAATATTCTCCTTTTTTATTCATATTAGATACGATAGCATCGATGTTTTATATCCATTTTTATTATATATTTTTTTACATAAAATTTCAATAATTTTATTACAATTTTACTTATATTTTTACTTATTTTGATTATTTTTTTACTAAATATACTTTTTATTTTAAATTTTTAACTCATTTTCTTTATAAAATTGTATTTATTTTAGTAAAAAATATATAATTTTACTAAAACAAAAAAATAACTTACCCAAAATGAGTAAGTTATTCATGACTTGATTCAAATTGTGATTGATAAAGATCAGCATAGAATCCATTTTTCGCAAGCAATGACTCATGATTTCCTAATTCTACAATATCGCCATCTTTCATGACAATAATCGTATTAGCATCCTTAATCGTAGAAAGTCTATGAGCAA
Organism: uncultured Massilimicrobiota sp.; assembly: GCA_944326805.1. Lineage (GTDB taxonomy): Bacteria > Bacillota_I > Bacilli_A > Erysipelotrichales > Coprobacillaceae > Allocoprobacillus. The sequence goes on from CALVFK010000024.1 coordinate 7,949, forward strand.
TAATAAAACTCGTTCTTCCTTCCATTAATTTATCCATACCTCTTTGTATCAATACTTCTGTTCTTGTATCAACAGATGAAGTCGCTTCATCTAAAATTAATATTTTAGGATTCGCAAGAAATGCTCTCGCTATTGTTAATAACTGCTTTTGTCCCTGTGAAATATTATTAGATTCTTCATTAATGACTGTATCATAACCATCTTCTAAAGTATTAATAAAGTGATCAGCATAAGCCAAACGACAGGCTTCATACATTTCTTCATCTGTAGCATCTAATTTCCCATATTTCAAGTTTTCACGAATCGTTCCACCAAATAGCCATGTATCTTGTAAAACCATACCAAATAAACTTCTTAAATCACTTCTTGATAAATGTGTAATATCTTCACCATCTACAAGAATATGTCCCTGATTCAATTCATAGAAACGCATTAATAACTTCACAATTGTTGTTTTTCCAGCTCCCGTTGGTCCAACAATCGCAACACTCTGTCCAGCATGAACATGCATAGAAAAGTCATGGATAATTGTTTTTTCTGGGCTATAACCAAATTGAACATGATTGAATGTAACACTTCCTTGCATGTTAGTCACTTGGTCACTAGTGACCAAAGCATGTTCTTCCTCCATTTCCGTTTCATCTAAAAATTCAAATACACGTTCTGCAGCTGCTGCAGTAGATTGTAGCTGATTCATAATTTGGGCAAGCTGAGTAATCGGCTGGTTAAATTGACGAACATATTGAATAAATGCCTGAATATCCCCAATCGAAATCATTTGCCCACTGGCTAAAAATCCACCTAACAAACATACACCTACATAACCAATATTTCCGACAAATGTTGTTAATGGTTGCATCAAACCAGAAAAGAATTGTGATTTCCAAGCTGAATTATATAAATCATCATTGTACTTTTCAAATTGTTTAACTGAATCTTCTTCTCCATTAAATGCTTTGACAACTTGATGGGCTCCATACATTTCTTCAATATGACCATTCACATTTCCTAAACTTCTTTGTTGTGCAATAAAATATTTTTGTGTTCTTTTCATAATTTTGGCCATTAAAAACATAGAAACAGGCAAAACAAATAAAGCTAATAATGTCATTGGAATACTGATTGTCAACATCATAATAAGAATTCCAATAACTGTAACTGATGAAGTTACAATTTGTGTTAAACTTTGATTTAATGATTGAGCAATCAAATCGACGTCATTAGTCACACGTGATAAAGTATCTCCACTCGAATGTGTATCAAAATAACTTAAGGGTAAACGATCCATTTTTTCAGAAATTTCTTTTCTAAAATCATAAGCAACTTTCTGCGATATACCTGAAGTTAGAAATCCCTGTATATAATTAAGCAAAGCACTTAATAAATAAATACAAACCAAAAAGAACAAAATCTGAAATATAGCTTCAAAATCAATACCGCCCGTATGAGCAACTTTCGCCATAATACCTTCACTTAATTTATCTGTTGCTTTTGCTAAAACCTTTGGACCAAAAATAGAAAAGATTGTTGCTCCTGAAGCAAAGATCACAATAAATATAAATTGAATATAATAAGGTCTCAAGTGTGCGAACAGCTTTTTCATCGTTCCTTTAAAGTCCTTAGCTTTTTCATTAGACATTTGTCTACCACCCATATGTCCTCTAGGCATTGGCTAATTCCTCCTTTGATAATTGTGAGTAAGCAATTTCTTGATAAACTTGACAATTCTTCATCAATTCATCATGCGTACCTTTTCCCACAATTTTTCCATTATCTAAAACAATAATCTGATCAGCATCCATAATAGAAGCAATACGCTGTCCAACTAATAAAACTGTATGATGATTCTTCTCCACCAGCTGACTTAATTCTTTTCTTAATGTTGCATCCGTCTTAAAATCCAACGCTGAAAAACTGTCATCAAAAATCAAGATTTCTGGATTCTTAGCTAATGCTCTTGCAATAGCTAAACGTTGTTTTTGACCACCTGAAACATTTGTCCCACCTTGTGAAATAGCTTCATCTAAACCTTGTGGTTTTGCTTCTACAAATTCTTTTGCCTGAGCTACACGAATCACTTCATTTAATTCTTCATCACCTATATCGTGTACTCCATATTTTAAATTTGAACGAATCGTTCCTGAAAAAAGCACACCTTTTTGAGGAACAATACCAATACGTTCTCTTAGATCATGTTGTTTAACATCCTTGACATTGACACCATCAACAAGAACTTCTCCTGCAGTCACATCATAAAATCTTGGAATCAAATGAATCAAAGTACTTTTTCCTGATCCTGTCGAACCAATAAATGCTGTTGTTTGTCCCGGTTTTGCTGTAAAGGTAATATGACTTAAAACAGGTTCATGAGCACCTGGATATTGGAATGAAACATCTTTAAATTCAACAATTCCTTTTTGATTCTCATCAAATGCAACAGGATTTTGAGTATCTTGAATCTTCAAATCCGTTGATAAAACTTCATTAATACGATCTCCTGCAACACTGGCACGAGGAATCATAATAAATATCATGGCAATAAATAAAAATGACATAATAATCTGCATAGCATATTGAATAAATGCCATCATTTCTCCAATCGCAATATGCCCTAAATCTAATTGTTGAGCTCCAACCCAGACAACTAATACTGTTGCAAAATTCATAATAAACATCATAATCGGCATTAACGTTGCCATGGCACGATTAACAAACAAGTTAACTGTCGTTAAATCATTATTGGCTTTATCAAAACGTTCTTCACTATGTTTTTCATTACCAAATGCTCTAATGACAAGAACACCTGTTAAATTTTCACGCATTGTTAAATTCAATCTATCAATCAATGATTGAATAATCTTGAATTTTGGTAAAACAACTTTCATTAATATGATAATGACAACTCCAATAACAATTAATATCATTAAAATAATCCATGTCATTGATGAAGAATGAGTAAATGCTTTAATTAATGCACCAATTCCCATCATTGGAGCAAATAAAACAATTCTCAATAACATAATCATCAACATCTGAACTTGTGTAATATCATTTGTTGTTCTCGTAATTAATGAAGCCGTTGAAAATTGATTAAACTCACTATCAGAAAAACTTTCTACCTTTGCAAAAACAGCTTTTCTCAAATCTCTAGCAAATCCCGCTCCAACACGTGAAGATAAGAAAGCTGAACCCATCGCAGCTAATGAACCAAGTAAAGCAATCCCTAACATTTTCAATCCAGCCATAAAGATATATTCTGTCTGCATTTGATCAACGTCAGCACCTAAAGCCATATATTCGTTTTTTACACCATTTCCAGCAGCAACTAACATTGTAGATTCACCCATTGTTTCAATTTGAGAATCCATTTTAGCCGTCATTTGACTCATACTTTGTTCATCCATCATCGCAAAGACTTGATAAATATCCATACCCGCAGGAACATTCTGGAATAATTGCTGGTATTCTTTTGAATCCGGATCCATAGAATCAATAGCTGAAACCATCAACATTGGTTTCACCAAAGCATTTTCCAGATTTTCCTTTTGTTGAGATGATAAATCTTTAATAACATAAGCATCTTTCAATTTAGGAAAAGTATCCTTTAAATCTTGTGACAATTCATCATAAGATGTAAATGTATAACTTGACTCAATTGTTTCCTTTTGATCTTCATCAGCAAAAATCAAAAGATGTTCGAAAGTATCTTGACTATATACTTCACCTATCGATGTATCAAATCCACCAGCTTGAATTCCATTTGTCACAATATCACTCATATAGTCCGGAAGTGCCAATTCTGATTGTGATTGAATAAAGACAAAACCAATACACAAAAGGATTGGCAACCAAAACTTATAGGCAAATTTGCGTAACTTAATCACTCAATTTCCTCCTTTAAATTCTTTTTGATTTTTTTTACAACTTGTAAAACAGCTTGATAATCTTCATCAGTTAAATCTTTAAATACAACTTGATGAACATAATGAAAATCCTTTTTCATTTCTTCAATAACTGCTTTTCCTTGAGAAGATAAAACAATATGATAATGTCTTTTATCCTCTTCATTCAATTTCCTTTCAATAAGCCCCATATCAACTAATCTTTTAATTCTCACTGAAAGCGTCGCCTCAGTAATACGAAGTTTTTGAGCAATCTCCTTTTGATTCATTTGTGCATGAGCAATCAAAAAAATAAGTTTAACTTGTTCCATCGTCAAATGATGACATTTTTGAGATGTTAATTTTTGAATCATTTTATGAATTTCTCTCATTTCTTCCATCATTTCACTAAAACCTTGGTATTCCATACTATCCCTCCTTATTACTTAGTGCACTAACCATTATACTTAGTCGACTAATTAATGTCAATATAAAAAGTGAATCTTCACAATTCACTTATTACATAAATCCTGATTAAATATTTAAATTCCCATATCATGAAAACGTTCTTGCGCATTATCACTTTTCATTTGGTTAGGTAATAAATCAAAAATATTAACCAGATCAAAACTTTCTCCCTTGATTTGAGCAGAAAGATAAAGATAACGATAAGAATCATATCTGGCAACATCAAAAATATAAGTCTGACCTACATTCCAGTTTTGTACATCATCTAAGAAGTAATCAACACTATTTTTAGAATCCGGCAAACCAATAATAACAACTTTTAAATCGTCTGGTAATCCTTTTGGAATCGTAAAGCGACACTTTGTCCCCTCTATAACAAAACTTTCTTTTAAAGCCTTTAAAGAAGATTGATATTGATCAAGTATAGATTGTCTTAAACCTGAACTAATTTGTCCATTAATCCAATCACCACCCAAATCCTTATCATCTATTCCTCTATAACAATATATCTGGTCATCTACTTCTACACGCATTAAATCTGGCTCATCATTCTTTTGAAAAAAAGCTATACGCATCTTTTGATTTTGTGGTAATACAGCTTCTAAACAAAACCAGCTGCTATGATCATCAAAAGCCATGAGTCGACTCTGTTCCATTATATCCTCTTTAACAGATAATGATTCCATCATATTTTGAAATTCTTTGATTTGTTTCTGATTTAATTTTAACCCATCACCTTGATGGCGATACACTGTAGCTTCCTGCACCTGTGAAAATTCTTCTATACCTATTGGCGCAATGGTTTGATTAGACATAACAACAGGTATGATACAAGCGACAATACAAGTCACAGCACAAAAAAGAGTACGTGGAAAACCTCTCCATTTATAACTGATCAGCAATGATAAAATAAGTGCTCCTATAAACCAGATGACACAACGATTCATAAAAACATGCCATAACTGAACAATCTGATTCCATTGAAAAATCAGAAAAACAATAATAAGAACTAAAGGCAAAAACATCAAAAAATACTTATTAAACTTAATTGCTTGAATCATCATATAAACAAATAGAAATGGTGTTAAAAGCATAATAAACCCTAAAAGAACATACATCATTCATCCCTTCCCCTCTGTCCTTCTTTATTAACTATAACAAGATATGTCAACAAAATAAACAAAAAGGACAAAAATAAAATTTTTATCCTTTACTCACGGACTTGTCCATTTCCATATATTTTATATTGATAAGATGTCATTTCTTGTAACCCTAATGGACCTCTGGCATGTAGCTTTTGTGTACTGATCCCTAGCTCTGCTCCAAACCCAAATTCACCACCATCACTAAAACGAGTTGACGCATTTTGATAAACACAGGCTGAATCCACATGACTCAAAAAGTAATCTGCTGTTTGAGTGTTTTCTGTAATAATAGCCTCAGAATGCTTTGTTGAATATTGAGCAATATGTTCAACAGCTTCTTTGACATCCTGAACAACTTTAATTGCGACAATATAATCATCATATTCTGTTGCATAGTCCTCTTTTGTCACCTGATGACAAGGAATATATTTTTGAACACTTTGGTCCCCTCGTATTTCTACACAGTTTTGAAACTGCTCATATAATAATGGTAAATATTGAGCTGCAATATCTTGATGAACAAGAATTGTTTCAATCGCATTACAAACAGATGGTCTTTGAATTTTCGCATTCACACTAATATCTATTGCTTTTTTCATATCTGCTTCTTTGTCAATATACAAGTGACAATTTCCTGCACCTGTTTCAATCACTGGAACTGTTGCATTTTGCACAACATGTTGAATCAATCCTGCTCCTCCACGTGGAACCACAACATCCACATAACCATAGGCACGAATCAATTCATCAACTATTTCACGACCACCATAATCTATCAGCTGAACAGATGTTATAGGAAGTAAATCTTGCAAAGCCTTTTGCATGTAATACACAAGTATACGATTGGAATGAATGGCTTCTTTACCACCTTTTAATAAACAGACATTTCCAGATTTGATACATAAACATGCAATATCAATAGTGACATTAGGTCGCGCTTCATAAACAATTCCAAACACACCAATCGGAATACGGACTTGTTGAATCAACAATCCATTAGGTCGTTTGATTTCTCTTACAATTTCTCCAACTGGATCTTTTAAATGAATTAATTTTAAAACATCATCACAAATACTCAAAATACGTTCCTCATTCAACATTAAACGATCCATCATAGCTTTTGACATCCCTGTTTTTTTCGCATTTTCAATATCTTTTTGGTTTTCTAAAATAATATCAGGAATATGTTCTTTTAATATCTTTGCAATATTTTGTAAAGCCTTGTTTTTATTGTCTGTTGACATATTCATCATCTGGCGTTGGGCTTGTCTAGCTTGAACCAGTTGTTCTAGAAGTTTTTCATTCATTGGATTTCCCTCCTAATATTACCATATTATTCGCATGAACAATTTCATCATAGTCATAACTTCCTAAAATCTTTTTCATCTCAAAGCTTTGATGTCCTTTAACCAGTATAATTTCAGAACTTGAATATTGAACAATACCTTTTGCGATAAGTTGATCATCTTGATCAACAATATCCACAACCTGTCCTGATAAAAACGATCCTTTGACATCAATAATCCCTGAAGGCAATAAACTTTTATGTTCCTTTAGCGCTTGTTTAGCTCCCTTATCAACAACAATTTTTCCTTTAGAATGACTACGATAAGTTAACCAATGATCTCTTGCATTTAAATTCTTTCCACTTTGTCCACTAAACCATGTTCCTTCTTCATATTCATCAAAAATATGCAAAAGAGCATTTTGTTTTTGACCACTGACAATGACCATATCTTTCCCATAGTCATTAACAATCTTAGCCGCTTTAATTTTTGTTGCCA
>CALVFK010000025.1 GCA_944326805.1 uncultured Massilimicrobiota sp.
TGTTACAGGATATATCAAAGATGCAGAAAATTCAAAATATGTTCAAACTGCACGTTCTATCTACACAGTTGTTCAAATTGAAGAAGCAGCTGCAAAAGCAAAAGGTGCATCTGTAGATTATACTGCTATTGCAGAAACTGTAAAATATAAAGTTGATGGATTAAAAAATGATACAGTAACTATTAAGTCAGAGGATGGGAAATATAAATTTACTTTCTCAGGAAAAACAGTTACATTTACACCAAATACAAACGATATGAAAGTTGAATAAACTTATTAAAAAGCAGAATAAATGGAAAGTGGTCAAGTTGATGAACAGCTTGGCTTTTTCCAAATATAGGCAAAATATGAAAGGAGGGGTCAAATGTTTCTGATTGGGCTTTATGTTGTGATGGTTGGAGCATGTATAGGGAGTTTTATTCATGTTGTGGCGTTGAGATATGTTCATCATGAGAATTTATGGAATGGAAGAAGTTGTTGTGATCATTGTCATCATCAGATTCCGTGGTATGATTTGATACCAATTGTCAGTTATATTGTATTAAGAGGACGTTGTAGATTTTGTAAGGAACCCATTGGGATAAGACATTTGATTGTTGAATTGACTATGGGTGCTGCTTATTGGTTGATATGGCAGCAAGTTGGTTTAACGTGGAGACTTCCTATTTTATATGTGATTGTTGCCTTGTTTATGTGTTTATCGCTTATTGACATGGATACAATGATTATTCCTAATGGCTTGATATTACTGTTGGGAGCGGTTATGTTGCTGGATATGTTTTTTATGGTTCCTATAGGTCTTGTCTGGCGTTTAGCAGGAATGTTAAGTATGAGTGGTTTGATGTTACTGATCAATATTATTGCTGGAAATGGTTTTGGTGGTGGAGACATTAAGCTCATGTTTGTCTGTGGTTTTTGGTTAGGACTACGATTAACGATTGTTGCTGGAATTGTGGCGATTGTTCTGGCAGGAATAAAAGCGTGTTATCTTTTATTGAAAAAAAGTGTTGGAAAGAAGGATTATATTGCATTTGGACCTTATTTGTGTATGGGAGTGTTCTTGTCACTGTTATATGGAGAATGGTTTCTCAACTGGTATTTGAATATCTTTTAAGGAGGGGATAAGATGCCTAAATTTAAATATAAAGCATTAAATCTTGAAGGATATATGGTTCGTGGACAGGAAGAGGCAGAAAATAGACAAGATCTTTATGCCAAATTAAGAAATCATCAATTGTTTTTGGTTAAGGCACATGAGGTCATCAAGACTCAAAAAGAAAGAAAATCATTACCATTAAAGGAATTAGCAGTATTCTGTCGTGAACTTGGAACAATGCTGGATTCAGGGATGGATATTTTATCTGTATTAGATGTTTTGGTTGAGAGTGCAGAGAAAAAGGAACAAAAAGATTTGTTGAATACGATTATTCAAAATTTACATACAGGGATGTTGCTTTCTGATGCATTAGAGATGCAAGGTAAAACGTTTCCTGGGGTAATGATTTATATGGTAAAAGCAGGAGAAGCGAGTGGTCGTTTATCAGAAGTGATGTTGAATTTAGCGCAACGTTTTGAAAAAGAAAATAAAATTGAAAAGAAAATCAAGACAGCTATGATTTATCCATCGATATTAACGGGAGTCAGTGTGATTGTCGTGATTGCGATTTTTACAATTATTATGCCAACCTTTCAAGATGTGTTTGAAAATGTAGAATTGCCTACAATTACAAAATGGATTATGTTTTCTTCCAACTGGTTTATAGAACATTTAGTATTTGTGATAGTAGGCGTGATTGTATTATGCGGTGTCATTGCTGTTGGAATGAAAACACCACAGTTTCAAGAAGGTTGGTCAAAGATAAAACTTCGTTTACCTAAAGTCGGGCGCTTTACACGTATTATATATACATCAAGGTTTGCACGTTCTTTAGGAATGCTTTATGCCAGTGGTGTGAATATTATTACAGCAGTTGAACTGAGTGCTTCTACACTTAATAATGTTTATTTGGAAAAACAAATGGTTCAGGTTGCTCAGGATTTACGTGAAGGTAAATATTTATCAACAGCTATGCAAAAGGTTGAAGGATTGGATTACAAATTGATCAGAGGTATTTCTGTTGGTGAAGAAAGTGGTAAATTAGATAATATTTTGAGTCGTTTAAGTGATGAATATGATGAAGATGCAATGCAGGCAGTGAATCGTTTATTAGCACTTATGGAACCTCTGTTGATTATTGTTTTGGGAATTGTTGTTATGATTATTGTTGTGTCAGTATTACTTCCTATTTATTCAATGTATAGTAGTTATTAAGGAGGCGGAGTATGGAAAATATCATTTATTTTAATCAAAATATATTAAAGCTTGTACGAGGAGAGCAAACAAAAGATGGATATATTGTTGATTTATATCAGGAAATCATACTCCCTAGTCAAAATATTTATAGTGATGAATATGCTCGAGAAGTGGTTAAACATCTTAAAAATATTACATTGTTGAATGCAACACTTGTTTTGGATAGTCATGGGGCTTTATGGAAAGTTGGAAAAATTCCAGTTGTTAAGTCTTTAAGAATGGCACGAGAACTGGTGATCAAAGAACTTCAGGAGATGGTTGATCCTCATGTTGAATATGTCTATGATTTTCGTTTGTTGAAAAAACAGGAAAAAACGGGTATGCGTGTGCTGATGTTTGCGATGGATAAGAAAATTGTAGAAAGATTTATTGATATTTTTAATCAGGCACAGGTGAATATTGATAGAATAGATATTTCTTTAAATTGTCTGGTATCTGTTTATGAGCACTGTTTTAGACATGATTATCCACTGATTGGTATTATTGATATTCAAAAACAACAAATCAATACGTTATTATATGTTGATGGAAAATTTAGTTATTATGGTCAAGATACATTGCCAGAGTATGAGGACTCAGAGCAATTAAGAACGACACTGGTGAATAAAGTATCACAGCTGATTCAATTTCAGCGTTCACATTTTAGAGATCAGACATTAAAGGATGTTGTGATATCGGGGATTCGACAGGAAAATCTGGATGATTTGAAAAATACATTAAAGCATTTATTTCATATTCAGTTGTTGAATTTTAATGATGATCAATTTGTAAAATATAAGCGCATCAATACAGAAACAGTCCAAGGTATCGTCAATATAGGAGCTTTAAAGGAACGTAAATAATGATAAAGATAAAAAAAGAAAATATTAATTTATTGAGCGCTTATTCATATAAAGAACCCTATTATGTGAAATGGATACCTTATATTGGATTTATTATTGCACCATTAATCACTTTATGTTTATGTGGATGTTTGTATTTCTATTTTTATAGTCAGAATAATCATATGAAAAATATCGTTGAAGATAAAAAAATTGTATTGAATGATATAGAAACAAATTATGATGACTACATTACAGATGATCAATATGTTAAATATCAAAAAGACCAAAAAGAATATCAGCAATTACTGGAAATAGATAAAATAATATCAACTTATCCAGACATTGATATAAAAGCATTGAAACTCATATTAACAGAAAGTCAGCATATAACACATATGACATATCAACAAGAGCAACATGCTTTCGTTGTTGATTATGAGCATTTTAAGAGAAGTTATTTTTCAGAATTAGTTGAAAAAATGTCTAAAGAAGAAGTGTTCCAGTCTATAGATTATCCAGGATATACTGGAAAGGAAACAACGGTATCAAAAGAGATCAATGATGATGCTCCTTCAACAGATGTTGTGGAAGTACCAGAAGTCACAATTGAGACAACATATGTTTCAACTGTAACTTATTATTTGAAGTAGGTGAACGTTATGAAGAAAATCAAATTAACCAAAAGAGATAAAATCCTTTTATGTGGATTGGTATGTTTTCTAATCGTTTTTGCAAGTTATTATTTTTTATATCAACCTTTACTTATCAAACAAAACCAATATCGTTTGGAAGTTGATCAGTTGAATAATGATATTGAACAGAAAAATGCACTGCTTCATGATATAGATTTATCACAAGATACAATCAATGAACTCAATACTCAGCTTAAAGATATAAAGAAAAAGTATCAATCAAAGGAGTATTCTTATGAAGTTGAAAAATTGTTCACCCTTTTAGCAAGCCGTTCAGGACTGGATTCGCAAACATTAACATTGACATATGAAAATGATACGATTAAAGAATATCAAAATACAGAGAATGCAACATCTGAAAAATATGGTTGTTTTCAGATAAAACATTTCATCAAAACACAAGATTATAATGGCTTTATCAAATATTTAAATGACATCAAGGAATATCCTAATGTTGTCATAAATAGAATTGAGGTTAAGAATAATGATGAAGAAACTCAAGTTTATTTATGGGAGATTGAAATACAATTTACATATTACATCTATTCATGATGATTCAGGATCAGCCATTGTTCAAGTGATGATTGTGATTATGTTTTTATTGGCACTCCTTATTGCTTTATTAAGTATGAATTTATCGACATTTAAAAAGACTTTAAAGTATGATAGTCAATATCAGGCAGAATTATGTGCACAATCAGCCATTCATGCTGTCGTACAGTTATTAAACGAAACACAGGATTCTTATTTTGTTGATGAGGAGACTGTGGATTTGAAGATTGATTTTGAAAGAAGAAGTCAAGGAAATGATATTGGAACTGTAGAAAAGGCCACGCTCCAACAAAAAGACAATTATATTATTGTTGATATTATAGCTTCTTATAATGATCAGCAAGTGAATAAAAGGGGGTATATAGTCAAAGATGGTGAAGTTTATCAAGTCAAATATTATGAAACACAACAATAATGGTATGACATTGGTTGAGGTTATTATTGGTTTGTCGATTTTCAGTGTTGCATTGATTATATTATCTACAGGTTTTATTACTGGTGGAAGAGTGCTGGCTGATGCTAATGAGCATTCAATTCAGTCAAATCAAATGAAAATAGAGTTAGCTGATCAAAAGGGGCTTTTGGAAGATGCATCAGTAACGATTGAAGTCAATCATAAAGATATCGTTCTTAAGGGAAATTATCAAGTTGTAAGTGGTGAAGATGAACATTTAGATTTTATTGTATATCAAACGATAAATCAGCAAGGAGAATAGTATGCAAAGGTTAAGAATAGGAGAAGTTTTGGTTGAGATGGGTTTTATTACACCCATCCAATTGGAAGAAGTTTTAAAGATTCAACAACAATCTAAAGAAAAGAAAAAATTAGGAACGATGTTGATGGATTTAGGCATTATTAGCGAAGAACAAATGTTGAATGCTATGTCTGTCAAATTAGATTTACCAGTTGTCAATTTATCTGAAATGCAGATTGATGCTGAAGCTGTTCAATATATACCTGAAGAACTTGCCCGTCAAAAGAATGTGGTGGCTTATCGTAAAGAGGGAAATACGTTGTTTCTGGCAACGAATGATCCATTGGATTTTTATGTGTTTGAAGATATTAAACAAATTACACATTGTCAACTAGATATTGTCATGGCTAAACATAATGAAATTATTGATGCCATTGAATATTATTATAAACAGCAAGAAATGTATCGTGTCGCAAGTGAAATTAACATTGAACAAGATGAACTGGAAAGAATGGTTAAAGACATTAAAGAAGATGACGAATTAACTGAAAATTCACCAGTTGTTAAGTTGTTGAATACGATATTGAGATATGCTTATCAGAATAATGCTTCGGATATTCATATTGAACCTCATGAAAAGAAAATAGTTATTCGTATGAGAAAAGATGGTATTTTGCTTTCATTTCTTGAACTGAATAAAAATATACTGGACTCTATTAATGTTCGTATCAAAATTCTTTCTGAATTAAACATTGCAGAAAAAAGGATTCCCCAAGATGGTCATTTTACAATTATGAATGGTCAACAAAAATTAAATGTTCGTGTCTCTTTTATACCGACAGTACATGGAGAAAAAAGTGTTTTACGTTTATTAAATGCTAATGCTGAAATTCGTTCATTAAGCACATTTGGCATGAGTGAAGCTAATTATCAGAAGATGATGAAAATGCTACATACGCCCCATGGAATTATTTATATCACAGGGCCAACAGGAAGTGGAAAGAGTAGTACCCTGTATATGATGCTTGAACGTATGTCAAAATCACAAATCAATATATCAACTATCGAAGATCCGGTAGAAAAGAATATTACAAACATTAATCAGATGCAGATCAATGAAACGGCAGGACTTACGTTTGAAGTGGGACTTCGTGCTTTATTACGTCAAGATCCTGATGTTATCATGGTTGGTGAAACACGAGATATTGAAACGGCGACTATTTCTGCCAGAGCAGCGATTACGGGACACCTGGTTTTGTCGACTCTACATACTAATGATGCGATTAGCACGATTGTTCGATTACGTGATATGGGCTTAGAAAATTATATGATTGCGAATGCATTAATAGGTTCTGTTTCACAACGATTATTAAGAACAATCTGTCCAAAATGTAAATGTGAAATGGAAGTCAATGAACAGGATAAAAAAGAATTTTCTATATCACAGAAAAAGATTTATTATGGATCAGGATGTCCGCACTGTCAATATACAGGATATAAAGGGCGTGTGGCGATTCATGAAATCATGATTGTTGATGAAAAGGTCGAAGAATTGATATCTCAACAGGCAAGTACATCAGAAATTTTAGAGTATTTAAAAGCCAATCAAGACTATATGACTTTAAAGGAACAGGCCATTGAACTTGTCAAACAAGGTGAAACGACTGTTGAAGAGTTAAGGAGAATACTTGTTCTATGATTTTTGAAGAAATCTTAGATATAGCAAGAGCACAAAATGCAACGGATATTCATTTTAGTAGTGATCAACAGATTTATTTTCGTGTTGATGGTGTTTTAACACCAATATCTTTACAATGTCATATTCAAGATATGATTGAACAGCTATTAACTGCTAGGCAAAAAGAAAAATTGCAGATGTTAGAAGATGTTGATTTTATTTATCAAGATCGATTTCAAAGAAGATATCGTATCAATGTTTTTCAAGAAAAAAGATCACTCACAATGGCTGTTCGTTTGATTTATGACAATATGATGATGTTAGATCAGCATTATCCAGATGTTTTTAAGAAATTAACGCAATTAAAAAATGGTCTGGTGATTATTACAGGACCAACAGGCAGTGGAAAGTCAACAACTTTAGCAGCCTTATTACATTATATGAATACGCATCAAAGATTGCATATTGTAACAATTGAAGATCCTATTGAATATCTTCATCATTCCAAGATGTCTATTGTTCAACAACGAGAGATAGGGATAGATGTCAAAAACTATGATATAGCCTTAAAATCTGTTTTAAGAGAAGATCCTGATGTTGTTGTCGTTGGCGAAATGCGTGATTGGAAAACAATGCAAACCGTTATCACTTTAGCAGAAACAGGTCATCTTGTCTTTTCAACTATGCATACTTTAGGGGCTGTGAAGTCTATTGATCGTATTATTGATTCTTTTCCTGAGGGCTACCATGATCAAATACGCACGCAGCTTTCTACAGTATTAAAAGCGGTGATATCACAGCAATTAATCCCTTTATCACATGGTGGAAGAGAAGCTGTTTATGAAATTATGATGGTCAATCAGGCAATATCTCATTTAATGAGAGAGAAGAAAACACAAATGATTTATTCGCATATTCAGTTAGGATCTCAATTTGGAATGCAGACTATGGAAAACCATATTCGTCAATTGCGAGATAATCAAAAAATATCAGACACTATAGCAAAAGAATATTTATCGTTATTGGACATCATTGATGTCCAAAAATAAAGCGGGGGGGGGGTACCAAAGTGTATAGAAAATTAAAGAAATTATTATTAGTAAGTATGGTTATATGGATGACGATACTGACTCTCTTACCAACTCACCAAGTAAATGCAACTGGAAAAACAGAAACAATCAAAGTTGGTTTTCCAATACAAACGGGTTTGACAGAAATCGATGATGACGGATCATATACAGGGTATACGGTTTCATACTTAGAAGAATTAAGTAAGTATACTGACTGGAAATATGAATTTGTTCAAGTTGATGGAGATATAGATACCCAATTAACAACATTATTAGGAATGCTTCAAAATGGTGAAATTGATATGATGGGAGCCATGAATTATAATGAAAGTCTTAAAAAAATGTTTTTATATCCAAATTATAGTTATGGAACATCATATGTCACTTTAGCGTGTGCTTCATCTTCAACAAAATGGATGACAGAAGACTATGAGAATTGGGATGGAATGAAGATTGCCTGGTATCATGGTTTTGAATCAAGATCATCTGTTTTAGAACAATTTGCTCAAGTTAATGGATTTCAATATGAATTGGTGGAATATAAAACATTAGAAGAATGTATTCAAGCTGTAAAATCTCATAAAGCTGATGCAACCATTCAGGTGGATATTTCTATGGAATCAGGATTAAGAGGTTTAGCAAGGTTCTCACCTAATCCTTTTTACTTATGCTTGAGTCCAAAGCGTACTGACTTGCTGCAAAAATTAAATAATGGAATGAATGCATTAAATTTAGCTTATCCTAATTTTCAAAATGAATTACATAATCAGTATTTTAACTGGGAAGGTAATTTCCGTATTTCAGATGAAGGAAAAAAATATATTGAAAGCTTAGGAACGCTTAAGGTTTTATTTGTAGAAGGGAATACCCCTATTCAAAATAAAGGAAAAGATGGTCCAACGGGTGTTGCGGCAAGTTATTTTGAAAAATTAGCTGAAGATACTGGATTGAAATATAAGGTTGTGTATGCTGATGATTATGAAAGCTGTGTTGAGATGATTAATAGTGGTAAAGTTGACCTTGTAGCGGCCATACCACGTAATGCGAATATTATAGAAGATGTTGATTTAAAAATAGGTTTGCCTTATTACACGAGTTATGGTTCTCTTGTTTCATCTTCTCCAATTGTAGATATTGATTTAAAAGACGTGAAAACTTTAACACCTAATACGGAAAAAATCATGTATGAATTACAAAAAGATTCGTCACAGGCATATTTATTAGATGGACAGGTTGTCAATTATTACCTACAAAAAAGTAGTGTCTTTAGTCGTTTGAATGTCGAGTGGAGTAATAATTCTACAATGGCTTATGCGGTTGGATTTACAAGTCATATTGAAGATAGATTAATGGCAATATTAAATAGTCATGCCTTACAATTAGATGAAAAATCAAAACAAATGATGCTTAATCAAAATTTACGTCAGAAGCTTGATTATTCTTTAAGCGATTATGTTAAAACTTATGCTTTACCTATTTTGATTGTTTTCGTTACTATTATCGCAACGATTGTTTCCATTGTCTTTTATATGAAAAACAAGATGTTACGTATTGTGGAAAAACAAAAACAAAGAGCTTATGATTTTTTCAGTATGACGGATGAATGTCTTGTAGAATATGATTATAAAACAGATGATTTTAGTATTCAAAATCAACATTATTTGTTTTTAGGAAGAAAAAATATTTATCATTTTCTGCATTTGGATCCTGATATGGAATTCATGAATCAAAATGAACGTGAAGCTTACGCAGTCTTATATGAAATGTTTAATAATCGTGAAGATGTCAGAGATATATGTATACCTGTTTCTGGTGAATATCTCTGGTTTAGAATAGAGCTGAGATATCAATCGGATCATGATTTTGATCATGTTATAGGGCGTGTTGTGAACATTAACGATGAAATGGTAGTGAAGCAAAACTTGATGCAACAGGCTCATACAGATAGTTTAACAGGGTTATTAAATCGTTTTTCTTTCACACAAAAAATAACAGAATTTTTAAAACAGGATGATGCTCAAGGTGTTTTTATACTTATTGATATTGATAATTTTAAAAAGGTCAATGATCTTTATGGGCATATGAAGGGTGATGAAATTCTTATTGATTTTGCGAAATGTTTAAATCATTTCTTTAGAGCCAGTGACTGGAAAGTCAGATTAGGTGGAGATGAATTTGTTGTTTTTTTACCTAATAGTATTGAAAATGATGTTTTGGAAACAAAAATAAATCATTTATATACGAAAACAAGAGAACTTTTTAAAGATTACAATGATATTGGTTTATCTATAAGTATCGGAATTTGTTATGCTTATCCATATTCTACTTATGAAGAACTGTATCAGACAGCTGATGAAGCTATGTATGAATCTAAACGTAGTGGGAAAGGTCGTTTTAAGATTCATAAATAGGAAAGAAGATTATTGAATTGACTGTAAATTTTAAAATGTTATAAAGGAGTACAAAATGGAAATGTGGAAATCAGATATTGAAAAACAAACGGGGGGGGGTACTATGAAGGCATTATTATTTAAAAAAATTGTAAGTCTATCATTAATCATCTCTCTTCTGTTTACGTTTTTTGTTGGTTTAACCAAGCTATTTGAAAAAATAAATAGTGGAAAAGAAGTTTTAGAATTAACAGTCAATCAAACTGCTGAAGGGGTCATGATACAGCAGGAAGCAGAAGAGAAAGCCAAAGAAATTTTTATACATGATTACTTGAATAGAGCTCATTTTGCAGAAGAGTTTATTCATAATGACCAAGCGAATGATTCAGATGAGAATGATTGGGACTATATTTTAAAATTAACAGAAGTTGATAATGTTTATGTCATTAATCAAAATGGTGTTGTTTATGATAGTAGTGAAACAAGTGCTATTGGTTTAAATATTCTTAAGGGTGAAAAGATGTCAGCTTTCTGGCCACTCATTGAAGGAACTCAGGATATGGATTATCATATTGAATTTAATATGGCATCAATGATGGATCAACAAGAGAAAATCTTTTTAATGTTGAAAAGTTATCAGAATACTTTTATTCAATTAGAAATTGATCCCAGTGTTTTATTACAGTATCTTGAAGCAGGAAGTTTGGATTCTTATGTCAGTAAGATACCAACGAATCAAAATTGTACAATCTTTGTCTTAGATATGGAGACGGGAGACGTTATCACAAAAACAAAAAGTCATCAATATATTCAGGAAGAAAACTTAATGGAAGAATCTCTAAAAGCGATGAATGAGGCGAAGGTCATAAAGATGAAAGGCGAATACCAGATTCTATATGCCCAAACAGTGAATAATAAATATATCGTAGGTGAAACATTAGTGATTAAGAGTTTTCTTCCTTCCTTATGGCTAAATGTAGCTATGTTTTATGCTATTAGTTGTATCTTTTTGATTGCTATTATTGGATGTAATATGATTTTCTTTGATCGTTACGTTATCCGTGATTTAATGAGCATTGTGAATAATATGAAAAAATTTATTGCGGGATATTTTGTAACTTTTAAACCTGCTCAAACAAAGGAATTAAATTATTTATCAAGTATACTCAATACTTTTATTGATCATATTTCTGAATCACAACAGAAAATTATAACAATGGCGGAGATGCTTGGTAAAGGATATGGTGGTTATGAATATTTTTCAGACTTAAATAAGCTGTATTATAGTTCTAATATCTTGGAACTCGTTGAAATGAATGAACAGGAATTTGAAGAGAGTGTCAAACGTTATTTTGAAAAACATTCTCAAAATATAGAAACAAATGTTACGATTGAAAATATATGGGAAACAAAGAGTGGCAAAGTTTTAAAATGTCATACTGTGATTACATCTATAAATGCTTATTCATTTATCACTGATATTACTAAAGAACGTTATGAAAAACGTAAACTTTTATTACAACTCATGAAGGAAAAACAACAGGCAACAACTGATTCATTAACAGGTTTAACAAATAGGCAGGGAATCTTGGATTATTATCAGAGTCTCCAACAGGAAACAAATGATGTCAAGGGTATTATTGTTTTATTTGATTTAGATAATTTTAAAGCAATTAATGATAATTTTGGTCATTTGGTTGGGGATGATATTTTAATACAGTTTGGTCTAATGTTAAAAAAGCAGTTTAAAGATAAAGATTTAAAAGCCCGTTTAGGTGGAGATGAATTTGTTCTTATTATTAAAGGTGAGATGGAAATTGATGTTTTAAAAAGAAAAGTAGAAGAAGTTCTGGATATGTTTAAACATCGATTTGAACAATATTATCAGCAATATGGATTGTCGATTAGTGCAGGTGCTATGTATTTGGATAATACACAAAGTACTTTTGAAGATATCTATAATGCTGTCGATAAGATTATGTATCAATCTAAAAATGAAGGGAAAGATCGTTTGGTTATTGTTGACGATCGATAGAAATGAGAGGTGAATTATGAAATCTATTAAGACAATATCAAAAAAGAGAATGCCTAAAATGATGGCATTAACCATTGTTTTGACATTATTTTTACTTATATTTGGAATTGTGACAACACGTATATTGAGACAATTAGAGGATCAATATACATCTTTAACTTTGAAATCAAGAATCACAGAATATCAAATTAAGATGGAACGTCAAATCACAACAAACTTAGAAATATTATCTTCAGTCTCTCCTTTTTTCTCATCTGGTGATGCATATGAAAATCCAGAATTACTTAAACAGTTTTGTGAATCAAACAATAATAACATCTTTGTACGTATGGCTTATGCAAATAAAAATGGAACAGTCGTTCGTGTATATAAGGGTGAAGAAGACTATGAAATCACAAGAATTGGACAAGTTGAACCTAAAGTGAAAGCTATTATTAATCAGGCCTTTTTAGGGAAAACAAGTATTTCAGATGTTTTTGTAGAACGAACAACACAGGAAAAATCTATTGCTTTTGCAATACCTGTTTATAATGATGGTGATATTGTAGGAGTGCTTTCAGGAAGTTATCCTGTGAATGTTTTTAGTGAGTTATTATATAGTTCGGAGCTTGCCCAAAATCAGATGGAAAATGTTGATTTAATCAAATCAGATGGAACATTTGTTGTGATGTCTCCTCAAAGTGTTGTGAAAGGGACAAAAGATAATCTTTTTGATTATGGAACATATACAAATGAGGACCAGAGAAGTATTATTAATCAGATGAAACAAAAAGAAAGTTTCCAGGCTTATTATACATATGCAGACAATAAATATAGCAGTGAATTTATTCCAGTGAATAATACAGATTTTTATTTAGTCTATAGTGATGCGAATAACTCTATGTTTAAAGATTTTTCTTTCTCTGTTCATTATATACAAATTATCATATGTATTATTATTGCTATTGTGATGGTATGTTTTGTCTATATGATTAAAAAAATCTTGGACGGACAAAAGCAGTTAGAAGAAGTAGCCTATTATGATCAGTTGACACAGTTATACAATATGTATATGTTTAAGGATTGTGTGAATAAAGAGGAAAAAACTGGTTTTCTGGCAACGCTGGATATACGAGGTTTTAGATATATTAATAACGAGTATGGCGAACAAAAAGCAAATCTTGTTTTAAAAGAAGTTGCTGAAGTTTTAAAGGAACAATTGGATATCAAAGAATATTGTGCAAGAGAATCTACTGACATATTCTGGGTTTCTTTCTATGAAACGGATATTCTTAATGTGGAAAAACGCTTATTATCTTTATGTCAGGTCATTGAAAAAAGATGTTTAGAGATTATCAATGGATATAAAGTTCAAATACATGTTGGTGTTTCTCGTGTTGATGGATGTCGTATTGAGGCTTTTGAAAGAGCACGTTTTGCACTTAGAAAAGCAAAGAAAGAAATGAAAAATATAATTGTTTGGAATGATGAACAACAGAAAAACTATGATTTACAATTTTATATTGAAAGTCATAAAGAAACAGCTTTACAAAATCATGAATTTAAACCTTATTTGCAACCAAAAATCAATTATCAAAATGATGAATGTGATAGTGCTGAATTGCTTGTAAGATGGATTAGACCTGATGGACAAATGATTTTCCCTGATCAATTTATTAGTTTATTTGAACAGAATGGTTTTTGTGTTAATCTTGATCTTTATATGTTTGAACAGGCATGTCAGATTATTCGTCAATGGATAGATGAAGGGAAAAAGGTTTTCAATTTATCGGTCAATCAATCTAAATTATTATTTTATAAAGAAAATTATGCAGAAATGCTGTTAAATATTGTTGAAAAATATGATATTGATTGTTCTTATATTACGTTAGAAATTCTTGAAAATCTAACAGTAGATAATGTA
This sequence comes from uncultured Massilimicrobiota sp., assembly GCA_944326805.1. Classification (GTDB taxonomy): domain Bacteria; phylum Bacillota_I; class Bacilli_A; order Erysipelotrichales; family Coprobacillaceae; genus Allocoprobacillus. The sequence continues at coordinate 14,193 of CALVFK010000025.1, forward strand.
GAGCTGATGAATAAAACAGTTGCGAAATTAAAATCATATGGTTTTTCTGTATCTATTGATGATTTTGGTAGTGGATATTCTTCATTGAATTTCTTTGGAAGTTTATCAGTAGATGAAATAAAATTAGACCGACAGTTCTTAAAAGAAATTGATAATAATGAAAATAATAAAGTTATTATTAGTGGTTTAATAGCAACATTAAAAAATATGGATATTAATATTGTTGTTGAAGGTGTTGAAACAAAAGAGAATGAAGCATTTATTAAAATGATAGATGCTGATTATGGACAAGGATATTACTATAGTCGACCTATCCCATTGAATGAGTTTGAGAAAAAATATAATCAATAAGGAGTTAATGATGATGAAATTGGATCATAAAGGTTTTACATTGGTCGAACTGGTTGTTGCTTTAGCTGTCGTATCATTATTATTGATAGGTGTCGGAAAAGTTTTTGTAGATTCTACGAATATTTATAATGGAATGGTGAATGATGTTAGTGTTCGCCAGTATATTGATGAAATTGATGATTTATTGGATTCCTATTTACAAGATGCAACATATGTTTATGTAGGTATGGATCAGCCTCAATATGATGGTCAACTCCATAATCTTTATATTCAAGATGATCAATTTTATGTAGATGATCAACTCTTTTTTGAAAATGATTATACAAACTGTCACTTTGATTTCTCATTTCAACTGAATAATAATCATCTTATGGGTGTATTAAAAGGAGAATACATTGATGGAACAACTTATGAAAAAGATTATTTTCTTGATCTTGTGAATGTTTCTCAAATGGAAGATAGCTCTATGTGTCAATTAAGTCAAACGAAAATCTGGTTTGATACACAGTTTATTATGACTGGTTCTGATGAAGAGCCTGATGATAATGAGGATGAAGATATAGGATTGCCTGAAGTTCCTGATGATGTAGAAGATGATTC
>CALVFK010000026.1 GCA_944326805.1 uncultured Massilimicrobiota sp.
TACAATTGCTATTAGTGTTGTCAATGGAGTGATTTCTAATGAGACACCATTAGAATTTAGTTTGAATCTGGCAACAGCACAAACACCACTTGAAGTTGAAGGAATTCAACTTCAAATGCCTGTGGACAATGCTATTAAAGATGCAACAATGACAGTTGAATATATAGATCAAGATGGAAAAACGCAAACAATGAATGTTCCTTTGATATCTTCAAAAACAAGAAATGCCTCAAACGGAGCTTATGCTCAAGTTCATTTGGATGGATCTATTTCTATCAATTTAGGTGGAAAAGTAGCTGTAAAGAAAGTCACATTTAAAGTGACAGCAACAACCTTACCAAATGCCTCTTTAGTAGAAATTACAAAAGTTGAGTTTATCAATGATATGGCAAATAAAATCCCTGAACCGGAATTAAGTATTCCAACAATTCAATCTGTACAGGCAGGTCATAAGGTCATTACGCTATCTTGGAGCAAGGAAACAAATGTCACAGGATATGAAGTTTCTATGAGTCTTGATGGCGTGACAAAGTATATCAAAACAAATGATACAACAATAACAATCAGCCAATTTGGAAATGATCAATTAGAAAATAAAAAAACATACACTTTACGTGTAAGATCAATCAATGGAGACTGGAAAGGACAATGGAGTGAATCAGTTACTGCAACTCCTCGATATGATTCTATTCCTGATGCTCCAGATAAATTAACATTAGTAGCTGATTTTAAAAAGCTGACTGCAAGCTGGCAGGCACCAAAAGATAATAGTGCTGACTATTATACGTTATATTATAAAAAAGCATCTGATTCATCATATAAGAAAATAACAGATATCAAAGAGACAAAATATGTGTTAGATAATTTGGAAGATCAGACAACTTATTTATTTTATGTCACAGCAAGTAATGATCATGGAGAAGGTCCAAAATCATTAGAAGCTTCAGCAACAACATCATCATTAAAACCGGCAATCATGTCAAAATATAATTTGTTAAATACATCAAAAGGTGAAGGTGAATTAACAGAACATATCGTCAGTGCAACAATTGGAACTGGCTGGATGGAAGAGAGTGCATTAGATACAAAAACTTCTTCAGCTTTAGGATTGTTTGATGATGATTATTCATCATATTGGCAAACAAATACATGGGATACAGGTGGATATAACCAGTGGTCTGATCGAGGAATAAGCGTAACATTTGATAATCAGTATACAATTGGAGAAATTCGTCTTGCTGAATATCAAGATCAGTCAGATTTCCCATATATTAAGATATATTACAAAGATGAAAATAATCAATCACAAGTCATGACATTGCAATGGAACTTTTCTAAAGAAAAAGATGCGAATGGAAGAGTACATTATAGAATCAAATTACCAAAGCCTATCACGACGACTTCATTAACAATAGGGCTGGCACGTTATCAGACATCTAGTCCTAGCATACAAGTGGCAGAAGTGAAGTTTTATAAATATGATTCGTTGGAAGATGATATTCAAAACTTATATGCTGATGATTTGCACTTGTCTATCAGAAATCAGATTCAAGAATCAGATTTTGAAAAATTGCAGACACGTTTAGATACAAAGATCAATGATGACTATCATCCGGATAGAGAAATCTTACAAAAAGAGCTTGATGAAGCCAAAGTATTATATCAAGATCAAAGCGGTTTAAATGATATATATCATGTCAGCAGTGATATCAGTGCTGCATATGATTCACAGTTGAAAACTGGTGGATTAAATGGCTGGCAGCCATTAGGGATTACAGCACAGGCTGGTGAAAAATTAATTATTTATGTTGGCAAAGATGGTGCTAAAACAGGAACAACAACATCATTGAAAATAATTGCAACACAACAGCATGCTGAATCTAGTCAATTAAGTAAAGAAGTTGCTACATTAAAAATTGGACGTAATGAAATTACGATTCCTGAATTAACATCTACGAATGTAGAAAAGGGTGGAGCACTTTATGTTCAATATACTGGAAACAATCAAAATGATGATTATAAGTTGAGAGTTAGTGGTGGACATGAAATTCCAGTTTTAAATTTACATGGAATTGATGATGAAGCAAAACGTAAAGAATTAATTCAAACATATGTGAAAGAATTAAAACAATATGTAAGTACATTAGAAGAAGAACATCATAAAGATCATGCCACACAGATTTTATTCTTCACATTGAATGGATATGATCCTAAGACATGTATTTACAATACAACAGATATTTTATTTGACGGAATGATGTTCTCTTTACCAGCATCACAAGTCCTTGCTGGTTTAGGAAATGATCCTGAAACTCATTTAGAGAATACAATTTCATCAATGCAAAGCATGTTAAAGATTTTTTATCAAAATAAAGGTTTAACAGATGATTTTGCTGAAGGTACAAGTGAAGAAGTGAAAAAACAAAATAGATTACCTTCGCAACATTTGAACATTCGATATATGAAAATGTTCTCTGGTGCATTTATGTATGCTGCCGGAAATCATATCGGTATTGAATGGGATCAGGCAAGTGGATTAATGTTAAAAGAAGAAGTCATCATTGATGATTCAGGTAAAATCACACAAGGTGCATATTTTGGTTGGGGAATTGCCCATGAAATTGGTCACCAGTTAAATCAAAGTGATTATACAGTTGCTGAAGTCACAAATAACTATTTCTCATTATTAGCATCTGCTAATGGAACAAATGAAGGTGTCAGATTTAGTTACGATGATGTCTATGAAAAAGTGACTTCAGGAGCAATTGGGTATTCTTCAAATGTCTTTACATCACTTGCAATGTATTGGCAATTGCATTTGGCTTATGATAATGCTTATGCCCAAAAGACATACAGTAATTATCAGGAAATAAAAGATCATTTACTCTTTGCTAGAGTTGACAGCTATGCTAGAAATCCATCTTCATTTAATGGTGAAGTTGCTTTAACATTAACTAGCGATAAAGATCAAAATTTAATGCGTCTTGTTTGTGCAGCTGCGAAAAAGGATCTGACAGAATTCTTTACGCGTTGGGGATATGTTCCTAATCAAGAAACGGTTGCATTCATGGAACAGTTTGAAAAAGAAACAAGAGCTATTTATTATATTAATGATGATGCACAATCAGCAGTTATTCATAATGCAACGACATCACTAAAAGATAAAGAAGTGATGACTCTTGTTGAAAGTGCAATTGATCATTCTCATGTCACATTAACAATACAATCTCGTTTTGAATATATGCAAGATATCATCGGATATGAAATAGTACGTGTGACAACAAGTCAAGGTCAAACACAAAAAGAAGTTGTTGGCTTTACCACAACAAATACTTTTACAGATACAGTTAATTTAGGAAGCCGTACAATGAGTTATGAAGTCTATGCTATTGGTAAAGATACAGAACGTTCAAATGTATACAAAACAAAAACTATAAAAGTTTATAGCGATGGTAGTCAAGATAAATCTCAGATGACAGTCACAACAAATATGACATCTCTTTTAGATGAAGATTATGATGCCAATGATAGTATGCCTTGTGAAACAGTCAAAACACACGCTATTGAAATGATTCTGGATAATCAAAAAGAAGAAGAATATGTAGGTTCTGCACAAAGCAATCCAACAATAACGATTGATTTAAAGCAAGATTTAGAAATCAGTGCATTACGTTATTATGCTGAAGCTTCTCCAATAAAAGATTACAAAATTGAAGTCAGTTTAGATAATCAGAATTATACTGTTGTTAGAACAGGAACATTTCATTTGAAAAATAATCAGGAAACAGTATATTTTGCAAGTGATAATGGAGAAGGAAAATGGAATCAGACATATCAAGCAAGATATTTAAAAATTACAGCGTTAAATCAGAAAAATCAGGATATTTCTATTCTTGAATTTGATATTTTAGGTCCATCGGGAGATAATGTTGAATTAATACATGCCAGTGAAACTCCAGCTATTGGAAAGTTGGATAAAGATTATATCTATGATAAAAATACTGGTGAAAAAATACCAGAAGGTTCAATTATTTTTACTGGTGAATATAAAGGAAATCCAGCATATAATGTTGTTGTACTATATGATGAAAATGGAAATATCGTTGGTGGTCTAGATGATGAAGGAAATCTTAATGCACAATCTATTATCTTAGCACCGGATCCAGAAAATGGATTATTAGGTGAAACATCAAATGGTATTTGGATTTATTGGATTTCACCAGAATATGCACGTTATCTTCCATCAAAAGTGAGAGCTGAATTATATCGTGTGGATAATGCTCAAACAAATGAAGGACAACGTCTGGTAAGTGATACACTTTTTGAAGATGTTCCAGAAAATTTACCATCAATATCATTAGAAAACTAGGAGGGCACATGAAAAAAACAATCATATCAATCATGACAAGTATGGTTGTCTTATCTATGCTGATCATGACTCCAGTAAAAGCTTTAGAAAATGCAATTGCTTTTACATCTCAAAATGATCAAATTCTCGTCACTTTAAATGTCAAAGATACAAACAAAGAAGTTTTGACAATGAAAGCATCGTTTCAAATCAAAGCTCAGGATGAAAATATGACAAAAGAAAATATTCAATTTCATTTTAATCAAGACATTCAAAGTGTAGTTAAAGAATATAGATATGACACTCGTCGTCATATATTAACAATATATATTTCTGGTCAAGAAAACTTATTTGCAAATAAGCAATTAAAACTTGGTACAATTGATCTTAATGTATCAAAAGATAAAAAAGTTGATATTTCTTTAGTAAAAGATAGCATTGAATATGTATCATCTGCTTATACAAAAGATACGCTCGTATCAGATGAAGTAAGTATTGAATGGGGAAATGTTGCAGAAGATCCATCAATTCCTGAATCAACGCCATCAGATGATCTAGAAGATAATCAGCAAGATAATCAGGATACAACACAAGACAGTCAAAAACCATCAGTAGGTGTAACAGAGGATTCAAACAAGGATACGATTGAAAAGACAAATCAAGTTCAAAATTCTTCATCTCAAATGAATACTGGTGATTCAACAAATATGATGGTTTATGCATGGATGGCAGTAGGAAGTCTTATTGTGGGACTTTACTTATTCAAACGTAAAATGAAAAGACACAATTAATCAATGAGTGAAAAAGGGATGTAGATATCAAGATAGGGATATCAAAATCCCTTTTTCTTATGAAGTCTATTGACAATTACATGTGAAAATCAATATAATCAAGGTAATGGAGGAATTTCAATGAAAAAAAGATTATATAGATCAAGACGTGATGTGATGATTGCAGGAGTTTGTGGTGGTATCGCTGAATATTTTGATGTTGACCCGACCATTGTAAGATTGATAGCAGTTATTTTGGTTTTAGGGTGGGGTTCAGGACTTCTTGCTTATTTAATAGCAGTACTTATTATTCCTAAAAACCCTTATCAATAAAAGAAAGGTTGAAATCGTTTATTTGATTTCAACCTTTTACCTTTATATATTATAAAAAGTAGAATACAGACACTCTATATAAATCAATTCTTAAGGAAAATTAAGAAATTTTAAAAAAAATAATAAAAAATACTTAAAACAAATAAAATGAATTTATATTATCATTCATTTTGTAAAGAAGATAAGGAGTGTTTTTATGAAGACAAAATTATTTTATTTGATAAAAATATGTTTTTTCATTGTGATTATATTTATTTCCGTATATTTAAAAGAAAATGATTTTCTATCCTTTATTGCGCCAATAGGAGCATTTGATCAAACTCATACAATTATCGAATTTAGAGAATTTTCAAATATTCTTATAGGAAGTAGCCTGTTGGTGTTTATAATGTTTTTTATTTATTATAAACTCGCTATGCGTTTAAGTTATGTAACATTCTTAGATAAAGTTATTTTATCCTATTATCTGATATTTTTTATCATTATATTCGCCGCCAAATTTTCACGTTATGAATTTAATAGTGAAATAGCTCAATTAGCACTTAGATTATCGGCTATCACATATTTACAAGTTTATTTATTTCAAATTGTTCCTGTTGGAATTATTATTTATATACCTATTATCTATTTGTTTTTTATTCAAAAACGTATTCAATAATGTTATTTAAAAAGTGAAACATAAGAATGAAGTCAATATGGCTATAACAATAAAATAAATAAAAAAGCTATGCGTATCACACACATATTATACTCATAGCTTTTCTTCATATTCTAGACTTTTAGGAATAATGACACATAAAGATTGTTTTTCAACAGTAACATGAATAGGGAATGTTGTTCCTTTTTCACCATCAACATCATAGATAATATCATTATCACATTCTATGATTAATTCTTTTGCTTGAATATAAGTAATAAAAGGACTCTTTTCATGACTGTTTAAAGTATAATCTTTAAGTAAAGAAATCAAGTCAGTTGCTGAACACTTCTTGATGATCAATAAATCCAATTGACCATCTTGAATATTAGCATGAGGAGTAATATCTTTAAATCCTCCTACTTGAGAAGTGTTAGTAATCATAAATAATTTTGCATCTTCTTCAAAATGTTGTCCATCAGCTTCCACTTTTAAATGTAATGATGTGTGTAATTGTGATGGTAATTGTCGAATACCACTAATATAATAGGCTAAAGGACCAAATCTTTCTTTATCGTTTTTAGATACTTGAAAACTGATGTCACTAAACATGCCTCCAGCAATCACATTCGCAAAATATTGTTCATTGACCTTACCAATATCTACTTTCATTGTCTGAAAGTCTTGAATCATTTGAATGAAATCATCTGTATTATGAGGTAAATGCAAGTGATTCGCAAAATCGTTAACAGTACCACCGGGTAATATTGCAAGGGGAGTCTGTAAGTGATTTTCAATAAAACCATTAATGATTTCATTCACTGTTCCGTCACCGCCCACACTCACAACAAAATCATAATCTCTATCTTGAATCTTTAAACTACGCTTGTAGGCATCATCTTTTTTTTGAGTATAAAAGATATCAATCGTATGAACGATTTGTTTTAAAATCAGTTGACCAATGAGCTGATCAAGATTTTTCTGAATAGTTTTTGTTCCTGAACTTGGATTAATAATAAATAAACATTTCATAGTGAACACATCCTTATATTTATTTTACCATTCTTAAAAAAGAAGATAAACCTAAAATGGTATATCTTCATGAGCATGTACATTATTTCTTATTAATCTTAAAAGGAGTTCTACGCCTTTTTTCATCATTGTAATAGAAACAAACTCATAAGGACCATGACAATAGAAACCCCCTGTTCCCAGATTGGGACATGGAAGACCGTTAAAAGAAAGACGGGCTCCATCTGTACCACCACGAATAGGTATGATTTCTGGATGTAATCCAACATCTTCCATAGCGATTTCCACTTGTTCAATAATATGTGGATAATCTTTGATAATATCTTTCATATTCAGATATTGTTCGTGCATAGAAATATGAATCGCTTCGTAACCATAAAAACTGTTTAAATAAGCTTGAATACGTGAAAAATCATTGAGCTGTTGTTTCAGTTTTAAATAATCATGATTGCGGACAATATATTCTAAATGTGTTTTTTCACATGTTCCCTGCATATGAACAAGATGATGAAAACCTTCATAACCTTCAGTTAATTGTGGTTTTTGTCCAGCAGGTAACATAGAATGGAATGTCATAGCGACCTCTTGAGAATTCACCATTTTATTTTTAGCACTACCAGGATGAATGCTTTGACCTATAATGTCTACAAGTACCTGATAGGCATTAAAGTTTTCAAAGTGAAATTGATTGATGTCACCACCATCAATGGTATAAGCATAATCAGCTTGAAAAATATCTAAATCAAAATGTTCAGTTCCACGTCCTATTTCTTCATCTGGAGTAAAAGCAATCATAATATCATTATGTAAAAATTCTGGATGTTTATACATATATTCAGCCATACTCATAATGATCGCAATACCGGCTTTATCATCTCCGCCTAGAAGCGTCGTACCATCCGTTGTAATTAAATCATGTCCTATCACTTTTTGAAGATCAGGGAATTCTCTTGGTGATAATAAACGTTCTTCTTTTAATGGAATATCTTTACCATCATAATGACGGATGATTTGGGGATGAATATCTTGACCACTGGCATCGGGTGATGTATCTAAATGAGCAATCAACCCTATAACATCCCCTTGATGTTGATTATTCGCAGGAATTTTTCCATAGACTACTCCATATTCACTTATTTGTATATCTTGAAGTCCTAAAATACGCATTTCTTCAACTAAAAATTGTGCCAGTTCTTTTTGACCAGTCGTTGAAGGACAAAGAGTTGAATAAGGATCGGATTGTGTATCAAAGCTTATATATTTTAAAAAACGATTTTCAATTTTCATGATGATACCTTCTTTCATTCATGATTATACCATAACGCTTATATTTTTTACTAGCCAAATGTCATGTTTATGATTATAATAGGGAGCGGAGGTTAAAAAGATGGCAAAATATTATGCAGTGAAAAAAGGAAGAAAGACAGGTGTTTTTTCAACCTGGAAAGAGTGTGAGTCGATGGTTAAAGGGTTTAAAGGAGCTTTGTATAAATCATTTTCATCTTTAGAAGATGCACAAAACTATTTGAATGAACAGACACCATCTTTTCATAATCAGGGATTAATTGCTTATGTAGATGGCAGTTTTAATCAAAAGACGGGTGAATATGGTTATGGCTGTGTTTTGATTGATGGACAACAAGTGATTTTAAAAGTCAATGGAAAAGGAAAACATCCTGATTATGTCAGCATGCGAAACGTAGCAGGTGAAATTGCAGGAGCGCATCAGGCAATCTGTTATGCGATAGAACATCAATATCCTATGATTTGTATTTATTATGATTATGAAGGAATTGAAAAATGGGCCAATCATACATGGACGGCACGTCGTCAGGGAACGCAGGCTTATCAGACTTTTATTGATGAAAGTCGTCAAAAGATTGAGATCCATTTTATAAAAGTTTTAGCACATAGTGGGGATTTATATAATGAAATGGCTGATCTACTTGCGAAAAAGGCGGTTGGAATCTCATGAGCGAAAAGATAACCGTTTTTGATATAGAAGTTTTAAATCAAGATCCTGCCAGTGTATGTGCAATTGGCATTGTACAAATTCAAGATTTACAGATTGTATCAACCTATTATTCATTGATAAAACCCAAGAATTTAAGTTTTGATCCTTATCGTTTTAGAGTCCATCAGATTCGTCCTCAATCATTGTATAAAGAAAAAACATTTCCAGAAGTGTGGAAAGATATTCATCATTATTTTGAAAATACGATTGTTGTATCACATGATATACAAGGAGATATGATGAATTTAAGGGCTGCTTTAAAACAACATCATATGCCTTATCCACGCTTAATGATGTCATGTACCAATGTTTTAGCTCATCTTGTTTATCCAGAACTTTCAAAATATAATTTAAAAGATTTATCCATTATGAATGGTTTTCAATTTCAGGCCCATCATGCTTTAGAAGATGCTAAAGCGTGTGCTTATTTATTAATGCAAATGCTAGAACATGAAGATGTTTCTAGTTTGTATGATTTACATCAGAAATTTCATTTAGAATTTGGTGAAATGAAAGAAAACTATTATCGTAATATCATTTCTGCTGAAGCCGTTGGTCAACTATTAGAAATGAATCAAAGAGAAGATGCTTTATTGTATCATCAATCAGTCTGTTTTACAGGAAAGTTATATATGCCTCGTGAAATATTAGAAGAAAAGACCAAAGAGGTTTGTGCATTATCAACTAATCAAGTGAGTATACATACAAATTATCTTGTGATTGGTGGTAAAGGTTATCGTCAAGTACGATTTGGTAAAGAAAATAAAAAAGTTCAGAAAGCTTTACAGTTGATGAAACAGGGACAGGATTTAAGAATTATTCATGAAAAAGAATATTTAAAACTCTTGGAAGGGAGAAAAGAATGTCAATAAATATAAAAGTGGCTTCCATAGATGATGGAGCAGATATTTTAAACATATATGCACCCTATGTGCAATCAACCAATATTACTTTTGAATATGATGTTCCTGCTTTAGAAGACATGCAAAAACGTATTGTACAGACACTAAGTCAATATCCCTACCTTGTCGCTAAAGATAATGACCGTATTGTAGGTTATGCCTACGCTTCTTCATTTGCTTCAAGAGCTGCTTATAAGTGGGGGAGTGAGCTTTCTATTTATATTGATCCTCACTATCATGGTCAAGGTGTTGGAAAACAGCTTTATCAAAGTTTATTGAAAATCTTAAAAATCATGCATATACAACATGTCTATGCCTGTATTACACACCCCAATATAAAAAGTGAACAATTTCATGAAGCTTTTGGTTTTCAATATATTGGCTGTTTTCATCATGCTGGATATAAATTTCATCAATGGCATGATGTTGTGTGGATGGAAAAAACAATTGGTAATGAAGATGATGTCCAACCTGTCATTTCTTTTTCATCCTTAACAAGTGAACAAATTGAATCATGTCTATGTTTATGATATGATAAATAAAATGAGGTGAAAAAATGGATACATTAATTATTGGTAGTGGTTTTGCAGGAAGTGTTGTAGCGAGAGTTCTCGCTGAAAAAGGAGAAAAAGTCAAAATTATTGAAAAGAGAAATCATATTGGTGGGAACTGTTATGATGAATATGATGAATATGGGATCCTGGTTCATAAATATGGTCCTCATATTTTTCATACGAATAATAAGGATGTTTTTGATTTTTTATCACGTTTTACAAAATGGTATGACTATCGTCATGAAGTGGCTGGAAATGTTTATGGAAAGATTATACCGATTCCTTTTAATTTAAATACTTTAATGATTGTTTTTGGAAAGGAAAAAGGAGAACGATTAAAACAGGAACTCATTGCAACCTATGGTGAAAATGCCCGTGTTCCTATTTTAGAATTACAGAAGAATCCTTCTTTGGGTATACAGGAAGTCGCTCAATATGTGTATGAAAATATTTTTTTGAAATATACGATGAAACAATGGAATCAAAAGCCTGAAGAAGTTGATCAAAGTGTTACTGCCAGAGTACCGGTTTTGATTTCTTATGATAATCGTTATTTTCAAGATACTTATCAAGGGATGCCATTAGAGGGTTATACGAAGTTATTTGAAAAGATGTTGGATCATGATCATATTGAAGTGGAATTGAATAAGGATGCCAAAGAGGATTTGACTTTTGATTTTGAAAAGAAACAGATCTTTTATCAAGGAAAACTATGGCAAGGAAAGGTTATTTTTACTGGGGCTATTGATACTTTTTTTGATCATTGTTTAGGAAGATTGCCTTATCGTTCATTGCGTTTTGTTTATGAACATTATCTTCAAGATCATTATCAAAGTCATGGTGTCATAAATTATACAGTCAGTGAAGATTATACACGCATTACAGAGTTTAAGTATTTGACAGGACAGGACATTTCAGGAACAACGATTGTTAAAGAATATCCTGAAGTTTATCGTGATGAAAGACAAGTTCCTTACTATGCTATTTTGTCACCAGAAAATTTAAAGATGTATCAAAAATATGTGGATTATGTTAAACCTTTTTCACAGTTTTATTTATTAGGGCGTTTGGCTCAGTATAAATATTATAATATTGATGGAATTGTTGAAGAAGCCTTAAAACTGGCTGAAACATTATAGGAGGACGTTATGAAATATTTAAGTATTGCAATCCCATGTTATAACTCACAGGAATACATGGATAAAGCTATTGAATCATGTCTGATTTTAAAAGAAGATGTTGAAATTATTATTGTTGATGATGGTTCTTCAGATCTGACTGCTAAAAAAGGAGATGACTGGGCAGCTTTATATCCAGATACAATTAAATGTGTACATCAGGAAAATGGTGGGCATGGACAAGCTGTCAATACGGGATTAAAAAATGCGACAGGACTTTATTTTAAGGTACTGGATAGTGATGACTGGTTTGATCGTTCATCTCTTGTGAAAGTCATTGAAACAATTAAACAGCTTCATGCAAAAGACGAAGATGTAGATATGTTTATTGCTAATTACGTATATGAAAAACCAAGTGTCAATAAATCAAGTGTGATTAAATATACAAATGCATTACCGCAAAATAGAACTTTTAGATGGTATGATTTAAAACATTTTTATCCTCAACAAAACTTATTAATGCATAGTGTCATCTATCGTACTCAATTATTAAGAAACTGTAATCTGGAATTACCAAAACATACTTTCTATGTTGATAATTTATTTGTTTATCAGCCTTTACCTTATGTGAATACACTTTATTATTTAAATGTAGATTTATATCGTTATTATATTGGTAGAGAAGATCAGTCAGTGAATGAAAAAATCATGATTTCACGTATTGATCAACAGATTAAAGTGAATAAATTGATGATTGATTGTTGTGATGTGATGAAGTTAAAAAGTCGTAAATTAAGAAATTATATGATTAAATATTTAACAATGATTACAACGGTTTCTACTGTTTTAATGATTAAGTCAGGAACTGAAGAAAATCTACAAAAGAAAGATGAATTATGGGATTATTTGAAAAATAAAAATCCAGAGCTTTATAAAGCTGTTAAACATACACTGTTAGGTTCAATGATGGAAATGGATGGGCGTATGGGTAAAAAGATTATTACAACAGGATACGCTATTTCTAGAAAGTTGTTTGGATTTAACTAATGAAACGTTTCTTATATCGTTATCGTCATGCCTGGGTGTTTACATATTTTATTATATATGTCCCTTGGTATTTTGGTTTACAGTTAAGAGACATTTCATTTCATGATGTCTATATAGGGATAGATGCTATGACTCCGTTTATATCATGGTTTATCTATCCTTATATCTACTGGTTTCTTTTTGTGGCTGGAACGATTGGTTATTTGTTTTTCACACATCGTCGTGATTTCTACAAATGTGTTGCTTTTTTGTTTATTGGTATGACAATCTGTTTAATTATTTTTACAATCTATCCAACAAGTTTTGATCATCGACCAGTCATTGAAGGACAATCTTTATCAATGAATCTTGTTCAATTCATTTATCAAGCTGATAAAAGTCAAAATGTATTTCCTAGTATTCATGTGTATAATTCTATTGGTTGTGCTATTGCACTTGTGAAATGTCAAAATATCAACCATCATCAAACAATCAAGATCTTTGCGATTATTTCTGCTGTCATGATTACATTATCAACAATGTTTATTAAACAACATTCTTTTTTAGATGCTGTTGGAGCATCTTTACTGGCAGTGATTTTATATATTTTGATTTATAAAGCAGATATTTTTCAAATTGAAAAACGTGTATCTCAAGAATAGTGAAAAACTATTCTTTTTTTCTTAAATGGATAGGATGTGTCATAATGAATAAAAGGAGGATTCATTATGCAATTAACATTAGAACATTTATCATTTTATTTTCACCAATGCGAAAATAAAAGACTTAGTCAACATACTTTAAAAGCTTATCGCATTGATTTGAAACAATTTTATGTATTTATGAAAAATAAAGAGATGAATAAACAGGAAATATCATCTTATATTCATTATTTGAATGAACATTTTAAACCAAAGACAGTTAAAAGGAAACTGGCATCCCTTCATGCATTTTTTGAAGAACTGGTTTTTAATGAAGTGCTTCAAGATAATCCAATGCATAGAATCAGATATAAGATTCAAGAAGAAAAAACATTGCCCCGTATTATTCAATATCATCAATTACAAGACTTATTCACATGTTTAAATCATGAACATCATGCTTTTATTCAAAGAGATAAAGCAGTTATAGAATTATTGATTTCAACAGGAATCAGGGTTTCAGAACTGTGTGCCATTAAAAGAAAAGATATTGATTTAAAAGATCAGTATTTAATTATTTATGGAAAGAACGCTAAAGAAAGAGTCATTTATTTAACAGATGATGTTTGTAAGGCTCTTAAAAATTATGAATTGACTTTCTATGATTATATTCATCAACAAGATTATTTCTTTATGAACAATCAATATCATCGCTTAACAGATCAATCTGTTCGTCATATTATTAATCATTATACACATGGCTATCATATTACACCCCATATGTTTCGTCATACTTTTGCGACAATGTTGCTGGAACAGGATGTAGATATTACTTATATTCAAAAAATCTTAGGACATAGTTCCATTACGACAACGAGTATTTATGCATATGCTTCTTTACAAAGACAAAAAGAGATTATGATGCATAAAAATCCTCGTCATTTAATCAAATAAAGGTTTCTTTTTGTTGTGGCTTTATGTATGATAGAAATAAGGAGAAGATGATATGGATAAAAATATTTGGAAACAATTATATACACTGATTAATGAGTGGATTCAGCTTAAAGCATGGAAGTTTATTAGAAGTAATGATTTTGTAGGATTAGAAATCAATGGAACAACTTATTATTGTACAATTATGGGACAATTGGGAGATTGTATTGGTTTTTCTATTTATGAAGGTGAACAAGGTTACAGAGATTTAAATAGTATTTCATTAGAATACGAGGAGGACCGTGTGATACAGTATATGATGCTTGATCAGACGTGTCTGACTTTTTACATGGGAGATCGTGAAGAAGTTCCTTCAAGTCAAAGACAGATGATGAAAACATTAGGTTGCAAATATCGTGGAAAGGGGAATTGGCCTTACTTTTTATCATTCCAATCAAGGTTTTATCCTTATGAAATCAATGATTATCAAGCCAAAATCATGATTCAAGTCTTAGAACAATTGATTCCTTTAATGAAAGCTTATATAAATAAAGAAGTCATTGTGGATTTTGATCAAGATGAGATGCTGTATGCCCATGATGGGATTTATGAAGCGAGAGCTTTACCACCAGTGAAAGAAAAATTTCCAACATTAGTCATTACTGATAAGGGAAATCTTGAAACGATTCCTCAAAGTTTTCGTCAGTTTATCATTGATTTGGCTTATCTTAAAGGTGGTATCGTCGAAGCTAGTTATGACCGTCCTATCAGTGGACTTGTGTTGT
>CALVFK010000027.1 GCA_944326805.1 uncultured Massilimicrobiota sp.
GGGATTAACTTTATTATATTTACAAAATGAAGATGAGAGTACAGGATTTTATATTTATGATGTAGATAATAATAAAGTTTTGAGTAAATATCAAACTGTAACTGTTAGTGGAAAGACATATGTTCTTATGGATGCTCCAGATAATTTAGAAGCTATCCAAGATTTAAAAACAGCAACTATTAAAATTGGTGATGTTGAATTAAGTGGATGGAAATTTGAAGATGAAGCTTTATCTCATTATACACTTCTCTACTTAATGAACGAAACTGGAGAAACTCAATTATATACATATGAAGATACTGAAGGAACATTACAGAAATACACAAAAAAAAAAAAAAAAAACGATAATACATTAACTTATGTATTTATTGGAACAACAGCATTATTTGTTGTTTCAACAGCAGTATTAGGTTTTATGTATATAAACTTTAAAAAGAAATCAATTTCTGCTATTAAAGATTATTATGAACGAAAAAATCAAGGGTAACCTTGATTTTTTTAATCTTCAATATGCATTGATTCGTACTCTTTAAGTGTCATAATGATGTCATCATAAATTTTTTTATCAACATAATGAGGTAATTCATCACTAGAGACAAATTGATAATCGGTATGTTCATGAGATAGTTGAACATGATCATTTGTAGGTATTGTAAGAAAACCAATACCTACAGTTTGGTAGTCTGGTCGAATAGCAGTAAAAGTATAAATAGGTTTTATAATTTTGATATCTAAACCTGTTTCTTCTTTGAGTTCTCTTATTAATGCCTCATGAGGTGTTTCTCCATATTCTAATCCACCACCAGGCAGTTCCCAATAACCTAAACCATCACTGGATGGACGTACTCTTTTTAAGATAAGTATTTTTTGATGATAAATGACAATTGCTTTAACAGTAATATGAAATTTGATATTTTCCATCTATTTATTCCCTCCATTTTATATATCATAGCATTTTTTTTATAAAAAGTATCCTTTTATTGAAAATGTTTGTTATAATGTTTAGGAGGTGAATAAGAAATGATAGATTTTTTAGAAGAAGTATATAAAAGAAAAGATGCGATGATAGAAGATATTCAAACATTATGCCAAATACCATCTGTTTTAGATGAAACAACAGCTAATGAGGGTCAACCTTTTGGAGAAAAGTGTCGTGAAGCTTTAGAGGCAATGTTAGAAATTGGACAAAGAGATGGTTTTGTTTGTGAAAATGTTGATGGCTATGCAGGGCATATAGATATAGGAAATCAAGAAGAAACGTTTGGAATATTAGGGCATTTAGATGTTGTTCCATGTAATGCTAAGGGTTGGAATACAGAGCCTTATGGGGCAACATTAGAAAATGGAAAACTATATGGACGTGGTGTAGCTGATGATAAAGGACCATTAATTGCAGGTTACTACGCAGCCAAAATTATTCATGAATTAAAGTTGCCGGTGAAAATGAAAACAAGAATTATTTTTGGATGTAATGAAGAAAATGGTTCAAAATGTATGCAGTATTATTTTACAAAAAAACCTTATCCTGCAATGGGATTTACTCCAGATGCCCAGTTCCCAGTTGTTTATGGAGAAAAAGCAGGGGTTAATTTTAAAATCACTGGGACAATTGATAAAGACAATTTAATTGGTTTATATTCTGGAACAAGACCTAATATCGTACCAGAAGTTTGTGAAGCTTATTTAATCGGATCTTATAAGCAATATAAAGAATCTTTTTTGGCTTATCTATCTAAGTATCATTTAGAAGGGAATATTGAAGAAGAAGGTAATCATACAAAACTTGTATTAACTGGAAAATCGGCACATGCTTCAACACCAGAGTTAGGAATCAATGCAGCTGTATATATGTGCCATTATTTAAAAACTGTTTCACAAAATAAACTTGTTGAATTTATAGATCAATATTTCTATGATGATTGTTATGGTGAGAAACTTGGTATAGATTATACAGGATTAATGGGACCTCTTACTGTTAATTTAGGTGTTGTTAATTATAAAGATGAACATGTCAGTATGATTTTGGATATGCGTGTTCCTCATGAAGTGACTGATGAGCAGTTAACACAAAAGATGCATCAATGTCTGGAATCTTATTCTTTAACAGAAACACATGAATTAGGAAAAGCACTATATGTTGATCCTCAAAGTGAGCTGATTCAAAAATTGCATAATGCCTATGTTGAATTTACAGGTGATCATGAACATCAACCACAAGCTATAGGTGGAGGGACATATGCGAAGACAATGCCTAACTGTGTTGCTTTCGGTGTGGAATTTCCAGGTAGTGATAATAAAATTCATCAAAATAATGAAGAAATATCTATTGATGATTTGATGAAAGCAACAGCTATTTATACAAAAGCATTATACGATTTGATTAAGGAATAGAGTGAATTCTCTATTCCTTATTGCATAGAAATAGGTTTTTTGTTATAATATATAAGCTAAATGCAGGCGTGGTGGAATGGTAGACACGCTATCTTGAGGGGGTAGTGGAAGTATTTCCGTGTGAGTTCAAATCTCATCGCCTGCACCAATTTTGTTTTACGCATCTGTGGTGGAATTGGTAGACACGCTATCTTGAGGGGGTAGTGGAAGTATTTCCGTGTGAGTTCAAATCTCATCGCCTGCACCAATTTTTTAGTTGCATCTGTGGTGGAATTGGTAGACACGCTATCTTCAGGCGGTAGTGGAAGTATTTCCGTGTGAGTTCGAGTCTCATCAGATGCACCATTTTAAGCATTGTATATCAATGTGTTTTTTTATTATTGGAGGATTTTATGAATCAAGAAATTATACAAAAAATAGCTATTCAATTGTCTATTTCCAATCAACAGATAGAAAATGTTTTATCTTTATTAGAAGAGGGGGCAACAGTTCCTTTTATTGCCCGTTATCGTAAAGAAAAAACGGGAGGACTCAATGAAGATCAAATTAGAGAAATTTCAAAAGTTTATGAATATCAGTTGAACCTTCAAGAACGCAAAGATGATGTTATCCGTTTGATTGATGAAAAAGGATTATTGACAGAAGAATTAAAACAAAATATTCTTAAGGCTTCTAAGCTAAGCGAAGTTGAAGATTATTATAGACCATTTAAAGAAAAAAAGAAAACAAAGGCAACAATGGCGAAAGCAAAAGGATTAGAACCATTAGCTCAAGCTATTTTAAAGTTGCCAAGGGTTTTTGATTTAGAAAAAGAAGCCCAAAAGTATATCAACGAACAAGTTTCTAGTATTAATGAGGCTATTCAAGGAGCACAAGATATTATTGCTGAACAAATTAGTGATGAACCACGTTATCGTAAATACACAAAAGATATGATATATAAAACAGGAATCTTGACTTCACATGTCAAAAAGACAAATCCTGATGAAGAAGATGGTATTTATGAAATGTATTATGATTATCAAGAAAAAGTCAAATATATTGCTTCTCATCGTATTTTAGCCATCAATCGTGCTGAAAAAGAAAAAGTACTTACTGTATCCATTGAAATAGATGATGAACGTTTTATTCAATATATTGTTCAAGGGGTCATGCGTAGACGTGAATCTTCTTTAAATGGTTTTATTGAAGAAACTGTAAAAGATGCATTTAAACGTCTTATTCTACCTTCGGTGGAAAGAGAAATACGTCATGAGTTGACTGAAAAAGCACAGGAACAGGCATTAAATGTATTCTCTATTAATCTAGAAAATTTATTATTGCAGGCTCCAATGAAAGATAAATTTGTGCTTGGAATTGATCCAGCTTTTAGAACGGGTTGTAAATTAGCAGCTATAGACCCTACAGGAAAAGTATTAGATATCGACAAAGTATTTATTACTATTCCAAAGGATAATTATACAAAAGATGAAAAAGTTCTTTTATCAATGATTCAAAAATATCAAATTGAGATTATTGCAATTGGAAACGGAACAGCAAGTCGAGAAACAGAAAGTTTCATTGCTCAATTTATAAAAAAATATCAGCTTAATGTTCAATATGTAATTGTATCAGAAGCTGGAGCAAGTGTTTATTCTGCAAGTACTATCGCAAAAGAAGAATTTCCTGATTATCAAGTTGAAGAAAGATCGGCAGTATCAATTGCCAGACGTTTACAAGATCCATTGGCTGAACTGGTAAAGATTGAACCAAAGGCAATTTCTGTAGGGCAGTATCAACATGATATGAACCAAAAGAAATTAACAGAACAATTAGATTTTGTTGTTGAAAAAGTGGTTAACCAAGTAGGGGTTAATATTAATACAGCTTCACCATCACTATTACAATATGTTTCTGGTTTGACGATGACAACGGCCAAAAATATTGTGAAATATCGTGAGGAACATGGAAAATTTACTTCTCGTCATGACATTAAAAATGTAAAAAAATTAGGTGATAAAACATATGAATTGGCAGTAGGATTTTTAAGAATTTTATCAGGAAATGAAAAGTTGGATGAAACGAGTATTCACCCTGATAATTATCAGGATGCAATGCATCTTTTAGAATATCTCCATCTTCATAAAGAAGATATTGGAACACCTCATGCTAAAGAAGTGATTGAAACAACATCTACTCAACAAATTCAAGAGGATTTACACCTTGATTCTTATTTAGTTAAAGATTTATTGGATGCTTTTATTTCACCACATCGTTCTCCTCGTGATGAATATAATGTTCCTGTTTTAAGAAAAGATGTCTTAAAAATTGAAGACTTAAAAAAAGGAATGAAATTACAAGGGGTTGTTAGAAATGTTGTAGATTTTGGTGCTTTTGTTGATATTGGTTTAAAAAATGATGGTTTAATTCATATTTCTAAAATGTCTACACATAAAGTGAAACATGCCTTAGATATTTGCCATGTAGGTGATATTTTAGATGTTTATGTTTATGATATTGATTTAAAGAAAAAAAGAGTCGCATTATCTTTATTGGAGGTGGCATAATGCAATTTATTTATTATCCACGTTGTAGTACATGTTTAAAAGCTTTAAAAAAATTAAAAGAGCAAGGTCTTGATGTTGAATTAAGAGATATTGTTCAAGAAACTCCAAGTCAAGAAGAATTGCTTCATTGGATACAACAAAAAGGACAGGGAATCAAACCATTTTTCAATACATCTGGAAAACTGTATCGTGAAATGAATCTAAAAGAAAAAGTGAAAGATATGAATGAACAGGAAGCAGCATTGTTATTATCCCAAAATGGAATGCTGATCAAACGTCCAATTCTTGTGGATGGTCAAAATATTTATATTGGTTATCAAAAGGAAATCTATGAAAAATAGATTTCTTTTTTTATCTCTCTATTTTGTAATCAAGAAATATTTGTTATACTAATAAAAAGAATGAGGTGAAAAAATGAATCAAGTAATCAAACAAGCTATACAAGAAATCAAAAAAGCTGTTATTGGAAAAGATGAAGTGATTATGAAAATATTTGTGACTATTCTTTCTAGAGGACATATCTTATTAGAGGATATTCCAGGTGTAGGGAAGACAAATTTAGCATTAGCTCTATCTAGATGTTTGCAAATGGATTATCATCGTATTCAATTAACACCCGATATTATGCCAAGCGATATTGTAGGATTTACAATGTATAATCCTAAAACACAACAGTTTGAATATAAAGAAGGCATTGCTTTTTGTCATTTGCTTTTGGCTGATGAAATGAATCGAACATCAAGCAAGACACAGGCGGCTTTATTGGAATTGATGGAAGAAGGACAAATGACAGTAGATGGGAAAACTTATACTTTGCCACAACCTTTTTGTGTTATAGCAACCCAAAATCCTTATGGTTCAGCAGGAACACAATTGCTGCCTGATTCTCAGATGGATCGTTTTATGAGTTGTTTGAGTCTAGGTTATCCTCAATTTCAAGAAGAAATAGATATCATGAAAAAACGTCAAACATCTAATCCACTTGACGATATTCAAACTGTATTAACACCAGATATGATTTTGCAATATCAACAAAAGATTGATCAAGTTTATGTTCAAGACGATATTTATCATTATATTATGCAAATTATAACTGCCACAAGGACTCATCCCCAAGTTGAACAGGGGGTATCACCACGAGGGTCACTTGCATTGATGAAAACAGCTAAAGCCTATGCTTTTTTAAATGAACGTGATTATGTCATTCCACAGGATATTCAATATGTAGCTCCAATGATTTTGGCACATCGTCTCATTTTGACATATGATGCAAAAATGAATAAAATATCTGCACATCAAATCATAGCTGAAATCTTAGAGACAATTGGAGAACCACAGTTAAAAGTATGAAAAATCTTATCAAATATCTTCTTTTTTTAATTTTTTTATATGTGCTTTGGTTTTTTGTCTTGGGGTATTTTTCATTTTTATTGTTTTTCATGTTTTTAAGCTTATTATTACTATGTTTACTATTAAGTGTTATCCCTATGCGAAAAACGACAATAGCGATGAAAATAAAGCCTCATCATTGCTTGCGTAATGAAAATATGACTTTAACTTTTTATCGTCAAAGTCATACTTTCATTGATTGTGGTAAAATTTTGATTGATTATCAGATTGTTGATGTTTTTTCAAATGTTGTGACTCAAAAATGTATCATTCTTAATGATCAAGAACAGGATGTAACCATCGCTTCTCCCCATTGTGGGCATTATCATATTCAAGTTCGTCTTATTCAATGTTTTGATTTGCTTCAATGTTTTTCTATTTCCAAAAAAGTATCTTTACAGCAGTCATTTGATGTGATGCCACACTATTATCCTATTGATGCAATAGCTCAAGAAGTCTATACTTATGACAGCCAGGATAATTCTTCATTGATTCATCAAAAAGGTGATGACTATAGTGAAATTTTTGAAATCAGATCTTATCGAGAAGGAGATGAATTAAAACATATCCATTGGAATATGTCATCGAAATTTCAGGAACTTTTCGTCAAAGTAGGTAGTGAACCACTTCAAGAGAAATGGCTTTTTGTGATGGAATATAAGGAAAATAATGAATTTTATGATGAACAATTTGATTATTTTTATTCATTATGTGTATCTTTATTAAAAGTTAACAAGACTTTTGAGATTGTGACATCTTCTCATTATCCATTACAAACACAGTCTGTTGATTCTTTAGATAAACTTCATGTTTTGATAAAATGGATGATGAAGAATCCTATAAAATCATTAGATTTTTCTTTGTTGCCACATTCTTATTGTTTGATACATGGTCAAGATCTGGAGGTGCATCATCAATGAAAAAAATAAACTGGTCTCACTTTTCAAAATATTTTGCTTTGATAATAGATCTTTTTATGATGGCTTTAGGATGCATAGGATTACTTGGAAACTATGTACATTCTTTATATTTTCCAGAATCCAGCCAGTTGAGTCTTTTGGTTTTATATGTGATAGGAATAGGATTTTATTTTTATTATAGAAAGTATCAGAAATTACCACAAAAAATATGTGTATTTATTTTTATAGCTTTGATTATTTTATTGCTGGTATTATATCCAAAAGAAATTCAATACTTTATACATGAACTTCAAACTGTCATTGAATTTGATTATTTTTTAAATTTTAATGAGTTATTACCTTTAGAGTTTTATGCTCGTGATATGTTTTTTCAATTTATTATGCTTTTGATTGGTTTACCTGTTATTTATTTTGTAGTTTCTTTAATGAGTCATAAACAGTTTTCATTTTTTAAAATTATCGGTATGATTTTTTTGTTCATGTTTCCTGTTTTTATTCAGCATGATCTCTCTTTTCATGAAAGTTATGCCTTTATTATTTTTATTTGTTATGAATTTATAATGACTATAGCTCTAAGATACCAACAAAAACAATATCCCTTAAAAATAGTGATTATTTTATTTTTATGTGTGATGTCCTTTATAGCATCTTCTTATTTAGAAACAAATCCTTTGTTTCAACAAGAATCATCCTCTGTTTTATCTCAAATTGTAGATTGGTTTTCTAGAGGGAAGGGGAATCCTCTGGGAATATTTAATCAAACGGGAATGAGTCGAGATATTGATGGGTCATTACCTACTGGAAATATACGCCTTGATCATAGTTTGGCATTGACCGTTCAGTCAGAAATTCCTTTTTCATCCTATTTAAGAGCCTATTCACTTGCCAATTATAGTGATAATGAATGGCATGAAGTTTCAGAGACTTTTGAAAATAGCCCCTCTTTAACAATGTATAGTGAATGGCTCGTAGGAAATTTTCTTCCAAACATGACCTTACTTCAAATTACACCTCAAAAAGATTATGATTTTCAATTCATTCCATATTATTTTCTAAATCCATATCAGCAACATACTGTGTATTATGATTCATATATAGAAAAAACTGATGAACAATTATACATTATCTATAGCTATAGAGAAGATCCTCAAATGAAATTAGAGGAAGGTGTGTTTTTTGTTCCAGATAATTTTGATGAAGCTTATGAAGAATATGTTTATCAACAATATCTTGATGTCCCTGAAGAACTAGATGAGCCACTCACAAATCTGTTAGAAGAAAATGATATTGATTTTTCATCAACTGATATTTCATTTGTTGTTGAACAAGTCCGAGAGCTTTTATCTCGTCAAGCAGAATATGATTTAAATGCTGGAACATTGCCATCCAATCAAGATTTTGTAGAATATTTTTTATTTGAAAATCATAAAGGAAGTTGTACTCATTTTGCAACAGCAGGGGCACTCTTATTAAGAGAAATGAATATACCAACACGTTTTGTACGAGGATATACTATGCAAGAAAGTGATTTTCATAATGGAGAGGCGAAAATCCCGGAATATCGCTCACATGCATGGATAGAGGTTTATGAGAGTCAAAAAGGTTGGATTCCTTATGAAATGACACCATCTGGTGATATTGAAGGAATTAGTCAGATTCTTGATGAAAATGCACAACAAAATCAGACCAGTACAAATACAAATAATCCTACATTAACACAACCAGAAGAAGAGTCAATTCAAAATGAAACAGTTGATACACCAACAACAGTTAAAGAATCATCATATACAGATGTTTATACACTTGTTTATATAGTAAGTATTATTAGTTTAGTTGTGATATATCGTTATCTTTCAACACATTGGCTAAAAATCAAAACAAGACATATGAATACAAATCAGAAAGTTTTAATTTATTATAAAACTTTATTGAAGTTGAGTCTTCATCATTTTATAGGTGAAGGAGATTTAAAGTCAATTGCTTATAAAGCTAAGTATTCTTCGCATATTTTAACTCATGAAGAATGGCAACATTTTTATCATTTATATCAACAATGGATCATTCAATACGATCAATCTTTAAAATGGTATCAAAAAATCATTTTTAGATATTTGAAAGGTTATAAATAAAAAACCACGTTTGGCGTGGTTTTTATTTATAACGTAAATGAGAAATATTACTATAACAAGGAATACCGTTTTCAAATTGAATAATAACTTCTCCTTGAATGAGAGGAATAAGATAATTATAGAGTTCAGGTGTGATGTCGTTATGATCATCATTAATCCATTCTACTGGTATACGTTGTTCTAAATTGGCTATTTTTAAAACATCTTGATAACTGCATTGAATTTGATAAGGTTGATTTTGAAGACGTTCAAAAGTCATCATAATGCCTGTTTGACCTGCCATAGATGCTTGAACAGCAGCCTCGCCAATCTGGAAAGATTCTTCCAGGTCAACCTTTGAAGCGATATGCATAGCACATCTTTGTAAGACATTAAGCTCAATACTGCGGACTTTACATTTAAATTCCTGATAGACAAGTGATTCTAAAACTTTGCCTGTTCCTGAATGAAGAACATGACCAAAAGCATCGCGCTTTGTATATTTGGAATCGGAATCTAAATATTCACCATTTTCATTTTTAATACCTTCACTTACAGCAATAATAATATTCTTTTTGTGACGGAAAACTTCACGAATGTCATCTAAGAATTTTTCTGTAGAAAAAGGAACCTCAGGAAGATAAATCAAATCTGGGGCTTCATTGCATTGTGTTCTGGCAAGCGCACTGGCAGCTGTCAGCCAACCTGCATTTCTTCCCATAATTTCTACAATGGTTACAGCATCCAATTTGTAAATAGAGCTGTCATAGGCAATTTCCAACATGGATGTTGCAACATATTTTGCTGCTGAACCAAAACCTGGTGTATGGTCTGTTCCCATTAAATCATTATCAATCGTTTTGGGAATACCAACAAAACGAATAGAAGATTGAATAGTGTTGGCATATGCTGATAATTTGGCAACTGTATCCATTGAATCATTTCCACCAATGTAGTAAAAATCAGTAATATTTAACTGTTGAAAAGTATGAAATAATCTCTCATAAGTTTGAGGATCATCTTGAAAATCTGGCAATTTATAGCGACAAGATCCTAGATACATTGCTGGGGAATGCATAAGCTGATTTAAATGTTCCTGATTATCAAAGAGTTCTAATAAATCTATGTAACGACTTTCCAATAATCCCATGATACCATTAACCATTCCATAAACATGTTCAAATTGTTGGCTTTCTTTACATGCATGGATGATTCCGGCAAGTGAAGCATTAATTGCGACAGTTGGACCACCGGATTGTCCAATAAAACAGTTTCTTTTTTTCATGTGTAACTCCTTTCATTTTTCCGCCATTATTCTATCATTTTTTAAGGGATAAAAAAAGTGGATTTGTCAAGAAATAGAAAATATTCAATTTTTTTCTCGTTTTTTCTTATTTATGATGAAAATAAAGTTTTCTTATGGAAATTTCTTATCAATAAGAGTATACTATATGATATAGGAGGAAAGAAAATTATGTCTAAAAAGTATTTATCAATGGATGGAAATACTGCTGCTGCACATGTGGCTTACGCATTTAGTGAAGTTGCTAGTATTTATCCAATTACACCATCTTCTCCGATGGCTGAAAATGCTGAAACATGGTCTGCTCAAGGAAAAAAGAATATCTTTGGTTCGGCAGTCAATGTCATTGAAATGCAATCTGAAGCTGGAGCTGCTGGGGCAGTTCATGGAGCTTTACAAGGTGGTGCACTCGCAACAACATTTACGGCATCTCAAGGTTTATTATTGATGATACCAAACTTGTATAAAATACAAGGTGAATTATTACCTGGTGTATTCCACGTGGCTGCCAGAGCTTTAGCAACACGTGCTTTAAATATTTTTGGGGATCATCAAGATATTTATGCATGTCGTCAAATTGGTGTCCCTATGATTTGTTCTCATAGTGTTCAGGAAGTTATGGATTTAGGAGGTATTGCACATTTAACTGCGATTAAAGCAAGTGTTCCTGTGATTCATTTCTTTGATGGATTTAGAACTTCTCATGAAATTCAAAAAGTAGAAGTCATGGATTATGATGTTTTAGAAAGCTTACTAGATAAAGAAGCATTAAAGAAATTTAAAGCTCAAGCATTAAATCCACATACAAATCCAATTGAACGTGGTGGAGCAGAAAACGATGATATTTATTTCCAGGGTAGAGAAGCACAAAACAAACATTATGAAGCTGTTGTGGAAGTTGTCGCTGACTACATGAAAAAGATTTCAGAAATCACTGGTCGTGAATATGCACCATTTACATATTATGGGGCAAATGATGCATCACGTGTCATTATTGCTATGGGGTCTGTGACTGAAACAATTAAAGAAACAATTGATGAAATGAACAAACGTGGAGATCGTGTTGGATTAGTTAAAGTTCATTTATATCGTCCATTCTCACCAAAATATTTATTAAGTGTTTTACCAGAAACGGTAGAAAAAGTTGCTGTCTTAGATCGTACAAAAGAAATGGGAGCAACAGGTGAACCATTATACTTAGATGTATGTTCAGTTTTAAAAGATACAAAGATCAAAGTGATTGGTGGACGTTATGGTATGGGTTCTAAAGATACAACACCACGTCAAATCAAGGCTGTTTATGATCATTTATTAGATGAAAATCCATTTACATCATTTACAATTGGTATTAATGATGATGTGACTCATCTATCATTAAAAGAAGATGAAAACTTCCATGTTGATGCAGATTATACATCTTGTTTATTCTATGGTTTAGGATCAGATGGTACTGTATCAGCTAATAAGTCTTCTATTAAAATTATTGGTGATCATACTGATTTATATTCACAGGCTTATTTTGCATATGATAGTAAAAAAGCAGGTGGAGCAACACGTTCTAACTTAAGATTTGGTCATACACCAATTCGTGCAACATATTACGTTAATAATGCTGATTTTATTTCTTGTTCATTAGATAACTATGTATTGAAATATGATATGTTGAAAAACTTGAAAAAAGGTGGAACATTCTTATTAAATACAGAATTTGATGAAAATGAAATCGTTGATTATTTACCAAATAAATTAAAGAAACAATTAGCTGATAAGAATGCGAAATTCTATATTATTAATGCGACTAAGCTTGCTAGTGAAATTGGTATGGGAAGACATACAAATACAATTCTTCAATCTGCATTCTTTGCATTAAATCCACAAATTTTACCAGTTGATAAAGCTGTTGAATATATGAAAGCAATGGCTAAGAAAACATATGGTAAAAAAGGTGATGCAATTGTTGAAATGAACTACAAAGCTATTGATGCTGGAAAAGATGCGATTGTTGAAGTACCTGTTGATGCCAGCTGGTCTGATTTAACAGTGACTTCTACAAGAACAAGAACAGGAGACGATTATTTTGATAATTTTGTTGCTCCAATTAATTCATTAGATGGATATGATTTACCAGTTTCTGCATTTATGGATAAACTTGATGGATCAATGAAATCTGGTGTTGCTATTAAAGAAAAACGTGCGATTGCCATTGATGTACCACGTTGGGAAAAAGAAAACTGTATTCAATGTAATAACTGTGTCATGGTATGTCCTCATGCAACAATTCGTGCATTCTTAATTGATGAAGAAGAAATGAAAGCTATGCCAGAAGATATTTCTAATGATGTTTTAAAACCAATTGGTAGAAATGTTGATGGATTGGTTTATCGTATTCAAGTTTCTCCAGATAACTGTGTTGGTTGTGGATTATGTGTGACTGAATGTCCAGGTAAAGCTGGTAAAAAAGCATTATCTATGGTTCCAGTCAAAGAAGAATTACCACATGCTTCTTTAGCTGATCATATTTATTCAAAAGTGTCATATAAAGCTGATCGTTATCCAACAACAACTGTTAAAGGTGTTGGATTTATGCGTCCATACTTTGAAGTTTCTGGTGCTTGTGGTGGATGTGGTGAAACGCCATATTATCGTTTAGCTTCTCAATTATTTGGAGCTGATATGAGAATTGCAAATGCAACTGGATGTAGTTCAATTTATAGTGGTTCTACACCATCAACACCTTGTACAATTGATGAAAATGGACAAGGACCTGCATGGGC
The DNA here is from genome assembly GCA_944326805.1 of uncultured Massilimicrobiota sp. Taxonomy (GTDB): domain Bacteria; phylum Bacillota_I; class Bacilli_A; order Erysipelotrichales; family Coprobacillaceae; genus Allocoprobacillus. The sequence goes on from CALVFK010000027.1 coordinate 13,432, forward strand.
TAACTCATTATTTGAAGATAATGCTGAATATGGATTTGGTATGAAATTAGCTGAAAATTATATGGCTAAACGTATCTTAGAAATCATTGAAGAAAATAAAGCTGAATGTGAGCCAGAACTTCAGACTGTATTAGATCAGTATGCAAGTGTTAAGGGTCAAAGAGTTGAAGAAAGAAAACTTTATGATCAATTGGTATCATTAGTTGAAGCTTCAAAATGTGAAGGTATCAAAGAATTATTAGATATGAAAGGTGAACTTGTTACAAAATCTCAATGGATTATTGGTGGAGATGGATGGGCTTATGACATCGGTTATGGTGGATTAGACCATGTTCTTGCTAATGATCAAAATGTTAATATCTTAGTTCTTGATACGGAAGTTTATTCAAATACAGGAGGGCAATCTTCTAAATCTTCACAAGCTGGTTCTATCGCTAAGTTTACAGCTGGTGGTAAGACAGTAGCTAAAAAGGATTTAGCACAAATTGCTATGGCATATGGACATGTTTATGTAGCACAAGTGGCTATGGGAGCAAATCCAATGCAGACAATTAAAGCGTTCAAAGAAGCTGAAGCTTATGATGGACCATCATTAATTATTGCTTATTCACCATGTATGGAACATGGTATTAAAGGTGGTTTAGCAAATCATCAACAACAACAAAAACGTGCTGTTGAATGTGGATACTTCAACTTATTAAGATACGATCCTCGTCTAGAAGATCAAGGAAAGAATCCATTACAGTTAGATTCTAAAGAACCTGATTTCACAAAATTCAAAGATTTCTTATTAAGTGAAAACAGATTTGCTCAATTATCTAAAGTTAATCCAGAACATGCTGAAGGATTAATGGATAAGTGTGAAAAAGATGCTATGAAACGTCGTCATCGTTTAGATGTTATGGCTAGTGAATAGTGATATGAAAGATTGAAAGTGATTATACTTTCAATCTTTTTTTTGACATTATTTTTGTTTTGATTTCTCTATAATGAAAGAGGGTGATCAAGATGGATGTTTATATAGAAGTCACATATTTAATCAATGCAATTGTTATATTATTATGTTTTGAAATATTATCTTTTTTATTAAATGTTCCAATGACTATAAAAAAGCTTTGTTTATATGTTTTCACATATAATATTTCAATTGTTTTTTTATTTTTAGATTTATTTATAGGCTTTTTATTAGTTTATAATTTTATATTAACATTTTT
>CALVFK010000028.1 GCA_944326805.1 uncultured Massilimicrobiota sp.
AAATATGATTCATTTGTTATATACTTGAAATAGAGTCAGGTTAATGTTACCTGTCTTTGGCAGTTTTAAATAAAAAAATGGTGCTAATTTGATATTTCTATCGAGTTAGCATCATTTTTATCTGTTTGGATGTTAGATAATAATTAGTTATTGGTTGGTTTAATATGCCTGCAAGATCCCTTATGAATGGTGTGGATCTTGTTATGTTTATATAGCGATTATTATTGATTTCAACTATCCTGAATGATTTGATGAATTCGCATATCTCACTGGTAGAGTATTTGTTGTCGAGTACTTTGAATTGGAATATCCTTAGAAGCAGTACTGCTGCATAACAGATTAAAAAATGTCCCTTGATGCTGTTTTCTTTTTGTAGATATACCGGTCTTGCATCAAGTTCACTTTTCATCACTCTAAATGATTCTTCAATTCTCCACAGATTGTGATAGGTCTCATATATTTTATGGTCATCCATGTTATATTCTGATGTTACAATAAGATTGTAACCTGCAACAGCCATATCCTTTTCTATGGCATCTTCATTCAATGCAACTTCTGCCTTGCTTCCATCTTTTCCTTTAAAGGTTACATATTTTGCGCTTTCCCCATATTCTTCCTTTTTTGCCTGTGAAGCTCTCATTTTTCTTGCTTTTTCCACCATTTTGTTGATTTCAAATACCTTTTTCTTGTGCAGCTTTGGATTGAATGTTGCCACTCTTTTCTCCCTGACACTTTTTATGAATTCCCTGCCATCATCATCGGTATAGGAATACGTGTATTCTTCAATGCATGATTTGTGTTTGTACAGTAAGTTGCCATCTTTGTCCTTGACTTCCTTATAATCATTATCCAAAAGTACCCATTTCCTTTCAACCTCTGGAAGTTTCTTGACTGATTTAGAAAAGATATATCCATCTCTGCAGTTGATGGAATCTATAATGTTTCTTGCACTGTTCAGCCCTTTATCCGCAACCCTTATTGTTCTTCCCTTGATATTGTTTCTCTTTTTGAGGCTGCTTATGATATTTCTAAAGACAGGCTGTTCCGATTCATTGCCTGGATACATCTCCATGCCAACAGGAATCATGTTGGTATCCAGCAGTAAGCCCAGTCCAACTATTGGGTCTTTCCTGTTTTCCTTGCTTGGTCCCTTTCTTTGAAACGAATTTTCCCTGTCGATTTCAAAATAGAAGTTGGTGCAGTCAAAATAGCTGTGAGATGTATCGATGCCATAGTTTTCATCAGTAGCTACAGTCAGTATTTCAACAAGTTTTTGATATTCTTCACCCAGGAATTCAACGGCATCAAGCAGCTGATAATAGCTGTCCTGGGGTGGAGAGAACATGGAAGGCAAGACATCATGGAATGTCCTGTGCTTTGATAAAGGAGCGACAAGCCTTGCATAGACAAGAGATGTAAAGATATCATAGACATTGAAATGAAAATGCCTGTTTGACTGAAGATAATCAAAATATTCCTTTACATCAAGATTGTTCATGATGCTTGCCAATGGAAAGTAGCCAAGGAACTTTTCAGGAGAGACTTCGCCGATAAGACGATTGTTGATCTTTTTGTTGGCATTTTCAGCCTTTCTTTGGGCATTGAGACGGTCGACTTCCTTTTGAAAGAATGAAATGGGATCATCGATACCACTATCGATGAGCTTTTGAATATTGCCTAAAGAACGATAGCTGCGATGTTTAGTTCCCTTGGTTTCAGGGGAATAGAAGCTTTCGTAAATAGAGAGATAAGTACGAGATTGTTGTCTGGTAACCTTAAGAAAATAGGCCATACGAGCACCTCCAATGTATAACACCATTACACCATTATTATAACACAAAATAAAAAATAATAAAAGAAATTTTAAATAAAAAAAGCCCATAAAATGGACGAAATTTAAATTCATTAAAAAAGATTACAAAAGAAACATGGTGCTAACCGCCAAAGACGGGACAATAGCACGCTGCCAGTTCACATGACGGACCAGTCTTCTTCTGGTTCGTTTTTTTTATTTTTTTTTTAATTTATTATGATATAATAGAAAAAAGGATATAAAGGGGGAATTTTAATTTATGAATTTTGTATACATATCACCAAGTTTTCCAAAAAATTTTTATCAATTTTGTAACCGCTTAAAATTGAACGGTGTTACTGTTTTAGCAATTGCAGATACTCCATATGATCAACTAAGCGAGGAATTAAAGAATTCTATTGATGATTATTATCAAGTTTATTCAATGGAAAATTATGATGAAATGATAAAAGCAATGGGATATTTTATTTTTCATTATGGACATATTGACTGGCTAGAATCAAATAATGAATACTGGTTAGAACAGGATGCTAAATTACGTACCGATTTTAATATTACAACAGGTATTCATACGAATCATATTGAAGATATTAAATGCAAATCAAAAATGAAGAAATTTTATGAAGAAGCAGGTGTCAAGACTGCACGTTATCACCTTGTGACAAATTTGGATGAAGGTTTACAATTTATTGAAAAAGTAGGTTATCCTGTTGTAGTGAAACCAGACAATGGTGTGGGGGCTGCTAAAACTTATAAAATTTCTAATCAGGAAGAATTAGAAAAATTTTATCAAGAGGAACATGTTACACAATACATTATGGAAGAATTTGTGAATGGACTCATTATTTCATATGATGGTATTGCTAATCTTCATAAAGATATTATTTTTGAAACATCACATGTTTTCCCAAATCCAATAATGGATGTTGTTAATGATCAAAGTAGTATGTATTATTACTCATTAAGGGAAATTCCATATGATTTAAAACAAGCAGGACAAGCTTGTGTGAAAGCCTTTTATACTGCAGGGAGATGTTTCCATATGGAATTTTTTAGACTTCTCGAAGATAAAGAAGGATTAGGAAAAAAAGGAGATATTATTGGTTTAGAAGTGAATCTGCGTACACCAGGGGGATATACTCCTGATATGATGAATTTTGCAAATGACATAGATGTCTATCAAATTTACGCCGATATGGTAACGAAAGGATATAGTGAATATGATCACCATCGTCCATATCATTGTGTATATTGTGGTAGAAGGGATGGTATAGCTTATACACATAGTCACGAAGATATTATATCTCAATACCATTTTGATCTCGTTATGTGTGAAAGAATGCCAGATATTCTAAGCGGAGCAATGGGGAATTTTACGTATACTGCACGTTTTGAAAACATGGAACAAGTTGATGCTTTTGTGCAATATGTTTTAGGATAGGAGGGAGAATATGAAAACAGAATGGTTTAAAGAATATAGTGATTGTTTATTGCGTGATATGGAATTTAAAGTTTATGGACATGCTGGAACACCAATATTAGTGTTTCCATCACAAAACGGAAGATTCTTTGATTTTGAAAATAATGGAATGGTTCATACTGTAGAACATCTTATTGATGAAGGAAGAATTCAGCTTTTCTGTTGTGATAGTATTGATCAGGAATCTTGGTCTGCTGAAGGGAGAGATAATCGCCATCGCACTTATATGATTGAACAATATTTCTATTATATTGTTAATGAATTGGTACCAAGAATATTTGAAATTAATTCTTATGGAAACAATGGAAATTATGCTGAGGGTATTTATACTACAGGGTGTTCAATGGGAGCATCTCATGCCGCTAATTTCATGTTTAGAAGACCTGATATTTTTAAAGGAACAATTGCTTTGAGTGGCTATTATGATAGTGATTTATTCTTTGGTGATTATCATGATGATATTTTATATCGTAACTCACCCGTACAATATTTAAATGGAATGAGTTATGATCATCCTTATGTTGATATGTATCGTCAATGCCATATTGTATTATGCTGTGGGCAAGGGGCATGGGAAGATGATATGATTAGAAGTACATCACGTATGAAAGAACTTCTTGAATATAAAGATATTCCTGCATGGATTGATTTTTGGGGATATGATGTGAATCATGATTGGGATTGGTGGCAAGTACAATTCCCATATTTTGTAGAAAGGGTGATCTAATATGAACGTGATCTTTATTTCGCCAAATTTTCCGGCATATTTCTATAACTTTTGTGATCGTTTAAAAGTCAGAGGCGTTCGTGTATTAGGAATAGGCGATGAGAATTATGAAAATCTGCCATATCATACAAAACTTGCCTTAACAGAATATTATCGTGTTGATGATTTGGAAGATTATGAAAGTGTATATAGAGCTTGTGCATATTTTACATGGCATTATGGAAAGATTGATTGGATTGAATCTCAAAATGAATACTGGCTGGAATTAGAAGCAACATTAAGAAATGAGTTTAATGTGACAACTGGAACTAAGATTCAAGATCTTTCCCCAATGAAATATAAATCAAAAATGAAAGATGTTTATAAATCTGTAGGAATTCCAACAGCAAGATATCGTAAAGTAGATGATTATCTGGCAACTAAAGCTTTTGCGAATAGAGTTGGATATCCAGTTATTGTCAAACCTGATAATGGTGTTGGAGCAAGTTCAACATATAAATTGAAAAGTGATGATGAATTAGATTATTTCTTTGCGACAAAACCACCTTATATTCAATTTATTATTGAGGAAATGGTACCTGGACATGTAGAAACTTTTGATGGAATTACTGATAAAGATAAAAATATTTTAATTTGTTCATCTCATGTGATGTTGAATTCTATTATGGATAATGTCAATGAATTAAGTGATACAGCATTTTATTCACAACCTGTTGAAGGATTGGATTTATATGAAATAGGGAAAAAAGTTGTAGAAGCTTTTGATACACGAAGCCGTTTCTATCATTTTGAGTTCTTTAGATTAGATGAAGATAAAGAAGGTCTTGGTAAAAAGGGTGATATTGTAGGCTTAGAAGTGAATATGAGGGCACCAGGTGCTTATATGCCAGATATGATTAATTATGCTTATAACGTTGATGTATATACGATATGGGCAGATATGATTAAATATAATGAATGTTTCTATGATATTCATCGTGAATATTGGGTAGCTTACACTGGTCGTAGAGAGGGTATCTGGTATATGTACAATTATGATCAGATTAGAGAAAAGTACGAAGATCAAATTGCTTTAGAAACAGATGTTCCTGAGGCTTTGAGTGCCGCAATGGGTAATCATGTTTTCATTGTCAAATCAAAATCAAAAGAAGAAATGTTTGAAATGATTCGTTATATCTTAAAAAGAGAAGATGGTACGGATTGGATTTAAGAATAACAAGATTTAAGTTGAAAGGAAACTTTTAATTTAAATCTTTTTTTGTTAAAAAAACAAAAAATTACCTTTCTAAGGCTTCTATCTTGCATATTTTGTGTTATAATGGCATGGGAAAAGAAAGAAGGTGTTATTATGTCTCCGGAGCCGGATGAAGAAACGAATTTCAATATTAAACAAAACATAACAGGAGGCATAATAAAAGTTCTCCTGTTATAGAATAGGAGGATTAAAATGATAGAATTTTACAAAACTTTTGGAACTGAAACAAAAAAGATTGATGCATTGGAAACAGGATGCTGGATTAATGTCATTTCACCTACTGAAGAAGAAAAACAATTTCTCATCGAAAATTTAGGTATTGTTCCTGAATTTGTCCAGGCATCTTTGGATGAGGAAGAAAGTTCACATATTGATTTTGATGATGACTATAATCAAACATTAGTCATTGTCGATTATCCAAGTGCTGAAGAAACTGAAGGTAAATATGATAAAATGACTTTGCAGTATACAACATTACCTTTAGGTATTGTTTTAATGAAAGGATATATTATTACAATTTCTCTATATGAAAATTTAAATATTGAAGATATGGCGACAGGGAAAGTCAAAGGTATTCATACAGAAATGAAAACAAGATTTTTGTTGAAGTTGTTATTAAGGATTTCTCAAAGATATTTGATTTATTTACGTCAAATTGATCGCTTATCTTCATTGACTGAGCATAAACTTCATCGATCAATGCAAAATAAAGAATTAATACAAATGCTGGGATTAGAAAAATCATTGGTTTATTTTTCAACTTCTTTAAAAACTGATGAAATTACTTTAAATAAGATTATGCGTGGAAAATTAATCAAATTATATGAGGATGATCAAGATTTATTAGAGGACGTACTGGTTGAGATTCATCAGGCTATTGAAATGTGTAATATTTATTCAAATATTTTATCTGGAACAATGGATGCCTTTGCTTCTGTTATTTCTAATAATTTAAATATTGTAATGAAGGTATTAACTGTCATTACAATTGTGATGGCTATTCCAAATATTATCTTTAGTTTTTATGGTATGAACGTTTCTGGTTTGCCTGGACCTGTATGGTGGGTACCAACTTTGATAGCGTTAATTGCTTGTGGTGTGGCTACATTTATTTTTATGAAAAAAGATATGTTTCATTAAGTACATTGTAAAGATGTACTTTTTCTTATCTTTCTTTTTTTGAAAATAAAGACATGATGAAATGGAATGATGTATAATAGAAGAAAGAGGAGGAGAAAACATGGTAAGACAATTTCCAGAAGGATTTTTATGGGGTGGAGCAACTGCTGCCAACCAATATGAAGGTGGATGGAACGAAGGAGGAAAAGGTATCAGTGTTTCTGACTGTGCCAGACACCATTTAGATGTTGATGTGCAAGATTATAAAGCACATAACACTATCACAACAAAAGATATTGAGGAAGCATTACAATCACCTGATGAATCATTATATCCAAAAAGACATGGATCTGATGGTTATCATCATTATAAAGAAGATATTCAACTATTTGCCCAGATGGGATTTAAGGTTTATAGAATGTCCATTGCATGGTCTAGAATCTTCCCTAATGGAGATGATTTAGAACCAAATGAAGAAGGATTGAAATTCTATGATGATATTTTTGATGAATGTTTGAAATATGGAATAGAACCATTAGTGACAATGTCACATTATGAACCACCAATCAATATTGTTTTAAATTATGATGGATGGGCATCAAGAGAAGTCGTAGATATGTTTGTCAGATATGTTAAGGTCATCTGTGAAAGATATAAGGATAAGGTCAAATATTGGTTGACATTCAATGAAGTTGATTCAATGATTAGACATCCTTATACAACAGGAGGACTTGTCGAAGACAGATTTCCAGGAAGAAATTTCCAGGAAGTGATTTTCCAGGCAATGCATCATCAGTTTGTAGCTTCTGCCTTAGCTACGAAGATATGCCATGAAACGATACCGGGATCAAAGGTAGGATGTATGTTGACAAAGCTTACATATTATCCATATACATGTAAACCAGAAGATGTATTACAGGCACAACAGGATATGAGAAGTACATATTGTTATAGTGATACACAAGTATTTGGAGAATATCCAGCATATCTTCTTGCGAAATTCAAGAATGAAGGTATTCATATTCAGATGGAAGATGGAGATTTGGATATCATGAAAAAATATCCAGTAGACTTTGTATCATTTAGTTATTATTCATCTAGCTGTGTTGCGAAAGATGATCAAGGATTAAAGAAAACAGCTGCTAATACAATGACAGCCATTAAAAATCCATACATTCCTTCATCTGAGTGGGGATGGCAAATTGATCCTATTGGATTAAGAGTATCTTTGGTGGATTTATATGATCGTTATAGAAAACCATTATTTATCGTAGAAAATGGTTTAGGAGCAAAAGATGAACTTATTGATGGAACAGTGGATGATCAATATCGTATAGATTATTTTGCAGCACATTTTAAGGAAATGTTGAATGCGATAGAAATAGATGGTGTTGATTTGATGGGATATACGTCTTGGGGATGTATAGATTTAGTAAGTGAATCAACAAAACAGATGAGTAAACGCTATGGATTCATCTATGTCGATTGTGATGATTTAGGAAATGGAACATATAAACGATATAAAAAGAAATCATTTGATTGGTATAAGAAAGTCATTGAAACAAATGGAGCATGTTTGTTTGAAGGAGAATAACGATGTTAGAATATAAATTTGATACACAATTACTTATTGAAGGTAAGAATTTAAACGAAGATGAAATTCATGATTATATTACAGGACATTTTCAAGGGGACTGTTTACTGGCAGTAGGGGATGATGAACTTATCAAGATTCACTATCATACAAATGAGCCATGGCTTGTTTTAGAATATGCAGCAACACTTGGTGAAATCTATGACATTGTTGTTGAAAATATGGAAAGACAAGCTCATGGATTAAGAGGATAAGTGTGGATTTACAAGTTATTATTTTACAGATGATACAATTATTTCTAGTGATTGCACTGGGGTATGGTTTATTAAAAATCAAGATTCTTGATGTGGAATTTAATAAACGTTTAACAAGTTTACTATTATCAGTCACAACACCAGCTTTAATTGTATCTTCTGTTTTATCAACGACTTTAGAAAAAGATATTTCAAAGATTGCTTTTGTTTTTATTGTGGGTGTCATTATCTTTATTGTTTTACCAATACTTGGTTTTATTATTGTAAAAATAATAAAAGTACCAACCCATCAGCAAGGGTTATATATCTTTATGACTATGTTTTCTAATATTGGGTTTATGGGATTTCCAGTGATGAAATCTATTTTTGGTAACGAAGCTGTTTTTTTGACTGCTATTTTTAATATGTTATTTAATTTATTAGTCTTTACTGTCGGTATTGTTTTTATGAATTATCATTCTACAGAAAAAATTAAGATGAATGCCAGACAGTTACTTTCACCAGGAGTCATATCATCTTTGATTGCTTTATTGATTTATTTAACAGAGATACAGGTACCCGATGTCATCGCTTCAACAATAACGATGGTAGGAGATATTACTACACCAATTGCAATGATGTTGATTGGTTCAACACTCGCAACGATTCCATTAAAAGAAGTTTTCAATGAAATCAGAGTTTATCCTTTTACCATTTTAAAACAAATCATTATTCCTATCATTGCTTATCCAGTTTTAAGTTTCTTTATCCAAGATCCTCTTATTTTAGGTGTATCCTTAATCATGATTGCAATGCCAGTAGGCAATATAGCTGTTTTATTTGCGACAGAATATCAAAAAGATGTCGCTTTAGCTGCGAAAACTGTTTTTATGACAACCTTACTTTCAATTATCACTATTCCTGTTATTGTCGCATTGTTTTTGATATAGTGAAAAAAGTTTTATCAATTCATAACATTTTTTAATCCATTTTATTGTATTGACAATGTATTGATTTTATGAATATAATAAACGAGGATTATTTAATAATGCCCCAGAAATGAGGCGTTTTTTTATGCAAAAGAATTATGATGTCATTATTGTTGGGGCTGGACCAGCAGGAATTATGACAAGTTATGAATTGTATTTAAAAAATCCAGAATTAAAAGTCTTACTTATTGATAAAGGACATGATGTGATGTATAGACATTGTCCAATTAAAGATAAGAAAATTAAAAGTTGTCCACAAATTAAAGAAAATGAACCAGGATGTTTACCTGCATGTTCGATTACTTCAGGGTTTGGAGGAGCAGGCGCTTATTCTGATGGGAAATTTAATATTACAAGTGAATTTGGTGGATGGCTGACAGATTATTTAGATAATCAGGAAGTTGAAGATGTGATTCATTATGTTGATGAATTGTATTTAAAACATGGAGCAACACGTGAAATTACAGATCCAACAACAGATAAAGTAAGAGAAATTGAAAAACGTGGATATGCGGTTGGATTAAAATTATTACGTGCCAAAGTAAGACATTTAGGAACAGAAGAAAATTTAAGAATTATGACAGAAATGTCAAATGAATTAAAAGAACATATTGATATAGCTTTTAAAACATCTGTTAAAGATATTATAGTAGAAGATCGTCATGTTAAGGGAATTATCTTAGAAAATGGTGAAGAAATCTATGCCCCTCATGTTGTTTTGGCACCAGGACGTGATGGATCAACATGGCTTGCGAAAGTGTTTAAACATCAAGGGCTTGAACTCTATAACAATCAAGTGGATATTGGGGTCAGAGTTGAAACAAGTAATATTGTTATGGATGAAATTAATCAAAATTTATATGAAGGAAAATTTGTATATAATGCTTCTGTAGGAACAAAAGTCAGAACATTCTGTTCTAATCCAAGTGGGCATGTTGTTATTGAGAATCATTCTGGAACAATGTTAGCCAATGGACATGCGTACCATGATCCAAAACTAGGAAGTCCTAATACAAACTTTGCTTTGCTTGTATCCCATGTCTTTAGTGAACCGTTTAATGAACCTAATGAATTTGCACATGAAGTAGCCAGATTAGCAAACATGTTATCACATGGAAGTATTATTGTGCAAAGATATGGGGATATTAAAAGAGGTCGTCGTACAACAGCCAAACGTTTAAAGGAAGGATATACTGTTCCAACCCTACCAGAAGCTGTACCGGGAGATTTAGGATTGGTATTACCATATAATACGATGAAATCAATTATTGAAATGATTGAAGCTTTAGATCATGTTACACCTGGAATTGCCAATGAACATACTTTGCTTTATGGTGTAGAAGCCAAATTCTATTCAGCTAGACCTAAAGTAAGAGAAGGATTTGAAAGTGAAATAGATGGATTGTATGTTGGTGGTGATGGTGCTGGTTTAACAAGAGGACTTGCTCAAGCTGGAGCAAATGGTATATTAATTGCCAGACATATTATTAATAAGCAAAAATAGTCGAAAAAATACGACTATTTTTTTATATCTCCATCTTGCAAGAAGCATCAAAGAAGTTTATGATATGTGAGTAGAATCTATAGGAGAAAATAAGACTATGAAATATAAAAAATGGTTAAAAAATAAAAAAGTAATGATTCCAGCTGGAATGATATGTGTATTATTAACTATATATCTTATTTTATGTATTATGGCAGGAACAGGGGATTTTGTTTCTAATACAACAATTAATGGTATAAAGGTTGGACAGCTAACTCAGTCAAAAGCTATTGAAACTTTAAATCAACAATTTGAAGATGATACAGAAAAATTATTGATAAAAATGAAAGCTAAAGATCAAACTTATACGATTGATTTCACAGGAAATGTATCTTTTGATGCTAAAAAGGGTGTGGAAAAGATTATTAAGAATAAAGGGAACTTTTTAACAAGAGGGTATGATTATTTAATGAATCATGATTTTGTTATTCCTGTAACGATTCAAAATGAAGATCGAATGAAAAAAGCTATTCAAAAGAGTCAAATTCTTAATTATGATACAACACAAAAGACAACTTATGAATTAGGAAAACAGAAAATTATTTTTAAAAAAGGTCATAATGGTGAAAGAATAACTGAAAAATTAGTGATTCAACAAATTCAACAAGCTTTTAAAGATTATGATTTTCAAAAAGACATACAGTGTCACTTAGAACAAACGCATTTAGAAGACAATGAAATGCAATCAATATATAAAGAATTAGCGACAGAAGCTAAAAATGCAACTTTAGATAAAAATAATGATTACGCTATTGTTGATGCTAAAGTGGGAGTTGCATATGATTTAGAGAAAGCTCAAGAAGCCTTTTTAAAGACAAAAGAAGGAGAAACTTTTGAAGTTTCAGCTAAGATTACGCAACCAGATATTTCTACCGAAGATTTAAAAAAGAATTTATTTAAAGATGTTTTAGGAAGTTATTCTACATATGTCAGTGGTTCATCTGTTAGAAAGAATAATGTCCGTTTAGCAGGAATAAAATGTAATTCTATCTTATTACCAGGAGAAGAATTTTCGTTCAACAAGCAAGTTGGACAACGTACCACAGCCAGAGGATTTGGAGCAGCTGGAGCTTATCGAGATGGAGAAACAGTTAATGAAGTGGGTGGAGGTATCTGTCAATCATCTTCCACATTATATAATGCAGTGTTGCTTTCTAATTTAGAAGTCACTTTAAGATCTAATCATAGCTATGTATCTAGTTATGTACCCATTGGTAGAGATGCGACTGTTTCTTGGGGTGGACCTGACTTCAAATTTAAGAATAACAGAGATTACCCTATCAAAATAGAAATGTCTTATAGTGGTAGTCGTCTGTATTGCAAAATTTTAGGAACAGATGTTGATGGAACATATGTGAAAATTACAAGTCAGAAATTATCTTCTACACCTTTTCAGACTCAATATATTGATGATCCGACACTAGAGGTTGGAAAAGAAAAAGTTCAGACAAGTGGTTATACTGGTGCAAAAGCCCAATCATATCGTTATGTCTACGATAAAAATGGAAATTTGATTTCTTCAAAGAAAGAAGCCTATAGTGTCTATAAAAAACGTGATAAAGTGGTTAAAAGAGGCACAAAGCCTGTAGAAGTTACCCCAATTCAACCAGTACCTGAAACACCTGCTGATAATTCTACTCAGGAATCCTCTCCTCAAACACAACCTCCAACAACTCAACAACCACAGACTCCAATTATTCAATAGAGGAATTCGTTTTCCTCTTTTTGTTTACAAGTAATTTTATTTTGATATAATTCATATAAGGGAGTGGTAGATATGAATATAGATGGAAAATTAATATCACAAAAAAGAAAAGATGCATTAAAAATGAAAATAGATGAATTAAAAGAACAAGGGAAAAGAATACCGAAATTAACAGTTATTTTAGTTGGTGAAGATCAAGCTAGTCAAACATATGTGCGTAATAAAGATAAAGCCTGTGCTTATGTCGGTATGCTTTCAGATATTATAAGATTGGATGAACAGACATCTCAAGAAGAATTAGTTCGAATCATTCAATCATTGAATCAAGATGATAAAGTTGATGGTATATTGGTTCAATTACCTCTACCTTCTCATATTGATGAAGATTGTATTTTAAATACAATTGATCCTTGTAAAGATGTTGATGGGTTTCATCCATCAAATGTCGCAAAACTTGTTTTAGGTGAAAAAGGACTTGTCCCATGTACACCAAAAGGAATGATGGTTTTATTAGATGAGATTCACTATGATTTAACAGGCAAAGAAGTTGTTGTTGTAGGGCGTAGTAATATTGTTGGAAAACCTGTAGCCCTGTTATGTTTACATAAACATGCGACAGTAACGATTGCTCATTCTCGTACAAAGAATTTACCGGATTTATGCAAACGAGCAGATGTTTTAATTGCAGCTATTGGAAAACCTCGTTTTTTTAATGAAGATTATATAAAACAAGGGGCTGTTGTTTTAGATGTCGGTATTAATCGTGATGAAAATCATAAATTATGTGGTGATGTGGATTATGAAGATGTAAAAGATATTGTTTCATATATTACACCAGTACCGGGAGGAGTAGGCCCTATGACCATAGCAATGTTAATGGAAAATACTTATCAGGCATATTTACAAAGGGAGGAACTGAAAAATGGAGTATAATTTGAATGATATTGTAGAAATGAAGAAACAACATCCATGTAAAAAATCTAATCAATGGAAAATTATTCGTATGGGTGCGGACATTAAAATTAAATGCTTAGGATGTGGAGCGATTGTTATGTTTTCACGTCGTGATTTTGAAAAACGTTTAAAAAAGGTTATTCCGGCTCATGAAGATACGATTGATTAAGGAAAAAGATAATTTAGAAGTTGAAAAACTTATTCGAGATTGTTTAATTGAATTTGGTGGTAATAAACCGGGTTGTGCATGGGAAGATAAAGATTTAGGACAGTTTTATCAAGTATATCAACCTGAAAATAAACAATATTTAGTCGTTATAAAAGATAATCATGTGGTAGGAGGATGTGGGATAGGTCCTCTAGATGGAATGGAAGGAATCTGTGAATTACAGAAAATGTATTGTTATAGTGAGGTGAGAGGCACTGGGATTGCTCAAGAACTTTTGAATCAATCTTTAGAGTTTGCCAGACAATATTATTGTCAGTGTTATTTAGAAACATTTTCCAATATGATTGCAGCCAATCGTTTTTATCTTAAAAATGGTTTTCAACTGTTAGATCAACCACTTATCAAAGGACCCCATTATGCCTGTGATAAATGGTATATCAAAGATCTATAGAGGTGATTTTATGCTAGTGACACATCATTATCAATTTTCAAAACGTATGGAAATGCATGACATCACAGCAACAGTCAAAAAAGATGTTCAACAATCTCAAATACAAGAAGGGATAGTTGTTGTTTATACGCCACATACAACAGCAGGAATTACAGTCAATGAAAATGCTGATCCGGATGTTGTAAGAGATATGCTGGCAGGTTTTGAACGTGCTTTTCCAACGTATCATTCAGATTATCATCATTTTGAAGGAAATTCCCATGCTCATATGAAATCAACAATTTTTAATGCCAGTCAAACTTTTATTATTCATCAAGGAAGAATCATATTAGGAACATGGCAAGGTATTTATTTATGTGAGTTTGATGGACCACGAAAAA
>CALVFK010000029.1 GCA_944326805.1 uncultured Massilimicrobiota sp.
TCGCCTCCACCAAATTTAATGTGCAATGTGGATGTCATCGAAATTATGCCGATATAATCAACGTAATTTTGATTTTTATCCATTTTTAAAAAAGTCTATTTACCGTGGATGTCACCTTAAAATACAAGGATGTCAGGCACTATAAATAGACCTTTTTTTGTACAGTTCGTGCGTTTTGTATGTCATAAATTTTATGAGAAAATTCAATATTATATAGACAATTCACATTTTTTGTGATGATAATACCTTGAAAAAGGTGAATGTGATATGAAAGAAATAAAAAAGAAAATAAGAAAAAGAATAGGATTAGGAATAGGGGTAATTGTTTGTGTAAGATAAAATAATCAGTTGAAAATAGGAATCATTCAATCAAAACATAAAGATTTTAACAAAATATCATGGCTTTGGCTGGTAGAGATTATAAAATTTCAAAAGAAAGTCAAAAAAACAATGGTTAAATCTTATTAATGATAATCTTACAAAACGAGTGAATAAGATCTATAAAGATATTGATATCAATACAATGAATAAAACATTTGCAGATATTTTCTGTAATCGTAGACAAGCAAATGCAAAATTAGAATTGATCAAAGAAAAATTGTATGAACTCACAAGTGATGCTCTTGTATTAAGACAAAGTCTAATTAATGAAGAAATTGTGAATGAATATAGATCGATGAAAGAGATACAAGAAGATATAATCGATGGGTATCGTTGTTATAAAGATATCAAACCAATTGGTAAAAGGATAGGAAATCTTATGGAGTGTATGAAAGAAGTGAATTTCGCATATGAAGAATATCAAACAGGAAATGTGAGCTATGAAAGATTATCTAAAGCTTATCATGTCTTAGCAACTGAGGGATTGACACATCTTAATTATGTCCATAGAGAAGAAGCAAAAAGAAATCAAGAAACAAAAGAAGAAAAACAGGAGGAAAAAATTATGAATAAAATGGGAAAAATGGAAAGAGTTGAAAAAAGTATGGAATCACTGATGGTCAAAAACCATCAGCAAAATTAATTGGCGAAGATGGAAATATATTTAATTTAATGACCATAGCAAGTCGATCACTTAAAAAAGCAGGCTTTCAAAAAGAATCAGATGAAATGATCAATCGTATCATGTCATCTGCACAAATTTATGATGAGGCACTCAGTATCATCAGCGAATATGTAGAGTCAGTTGGTGAAACAGATCATGAAGAAAATATGATGATGAGAGGATATGAATAAGATATGAGTCATGATCAAATCATCTTTATAGGTATGGGTGTCTTATTTTTTGTTGTCATTGGTATATTAGTTTATTTGGGAAACAATTATAATCTAGATAATATCAAGGCAAAAGAAGTTGGGAATGGTCAATATGGTAATTCTAGATTTGCAACTCAAAAAGAAATCAATGAAACTTTTTCAAAGTTATATTTTGATCCTCAAAATTGGAGAAAAGGGAAACATCTTCCTCATGTACAAGGTATCGTTATAGGTAGTCAAGTTAAAGGTGGTCAGACATATTGTTATGTGGATAAAGCAGATGCTCATCTTTTGATGATCGGTGCTGCAGGTGTTGGGAAAACTGCCACTTTTGTATCCGAATTTAGAATATGCATGTGCAAGTGGCACGAGCTTTATCACCATAGATACTAAGGGCGATTTATATCGACATTATGGAGGTATAGCAAAAGAGTATTATGGTTATCAAATATCAGTGATTGATCTAAGAAATCCAATCTATTCAGATGGTAATAATATGTTGCATATGGTCAATAAATATATGGATATCTATAAAAAGATAGATCAAATCTTACAATCAAAGCTAAGACAGAAAAGTATGCTAAGATCATAGCCAAAACAATTATCTTTAATGATGGAGAGAGTTCGTCTAGTTATGGACAGAACTCTTTTTTCTATGACTCAGCTGAGGGATTATTGACAAGTGTCATTTTGATTATTTCTGAATTATGTGAAGATAAGCAATGACATATCATGAGTGTTTTTAAACTGGTACAAGATTTGTTAAAACCATCAAAGATCAAAGGGAACACACAGTTTCAAGTCTTGTTAGACTTTTTACCAGATAATCATAAAGCAAGATGGTTTGCTGATGCTGCACTGAATACAAGTGAACAGGCAATGATGTCAGTTCTTTTAACTATATTATCAAAACTCAATGCTTTTATTGATAGTGAGATAGAGCAGATATTATGTTTTGAAACAACAGTTGATATTGAAAATTTTTGTGAACATAAATCTGCAATCTTTTTAGTGATGCCTGAAGAAGATAATACAAAATATTTTTTTGATATCCCTCTTTCTTCAACAATACTGTAGAGAAATGTTGGCTTACGCAGATGAACATAGTGATGTGATTCCTAGAAAGATCATTATGTTTCTAGATGAGATAGGAACGATATCACCTATACAATCAGTAGAAATGATGTTTAGTGCATCTCGATCAAAAAATATATCTATCGTAGCAATCATTCAATCATTAGCTCAACTTGAGAAGAACTACGGAAGTGAGGGAGCAAAGATCATCATTGATAATTGCCAAGATACATTGTTTGGTGGATTTGTACCTAACTCAGATATGGCAAAGATATTCAGTGAAAATCTTGGCACACATACTGTTCAAAGTGGCTCTATCAATAGAGGAAAGAATGATCCATCACAATTATTACAGATGATAGAAAGACCATTGATGACACCAGATGAACTCAAAACAATGCCTAAAGGTCATTTTATACTTATGAAAACAGGAATACATCCGTTCATGACGATATTAAAATTGTTTATATATTGGAAGATAAAACTCGATAAAGAATATCAAGTTAGTGAACGCACACGTAAAGAAGTTGATTATGTAGATATCAAAAAATTAGAAAATATCTTAAAAAAACTTTGATTATGATAATTTAATCAAAAGTCATATAGAAATAAGGATTGGAGGTCTTAAAGTTGAATAAAGATTATATGTATTTCTATACAAAGATATCAAGCGTAGATGTTCCTCCCACAGCAAGAACAGTTTATAGAGCATTGTTACATTATGCGAATAGAAAGACATGGTCATGTTTTCCATCTATCAATACACTTGTAAAAGATACAGGTCTTAGTCGCTCAACAATTATTAGATGTTTAAAAATCTCAGAGGATAAAGATTGTATATTAAAAATACATAGGATTCGTCAAAATAATAATGGACAGAGAAGTAATATGTATTTTTTTAATTGATTATTTTTATGGGATAAGTATGTCCGTTTTATGATGCTCCCAGAGTGTCACTGAGATACGACTGTAGCATAGAATTGAAGTATAAATTTCAGATAGAAATAATAGGTTAATTACTAATATAATAAATTTGTTTTGTATTCTATGCAGAGAAAGTGTGTTCTATGATGACAATGCTACAATATGAACTTAAATTAATGTATTATTTGATTAAACAAAGGAATACTTATTTTTACATTATATGTTTAGAAAATTTACAATGGAGGAGATTATAATGATTGAGCTAGTGAAAAACATTAAAATATAATTTAGTATCAAGTGTTTTCTAGGTGAAAGTATTTAATATAAGTTGAACAGTGTGTTCTTAACAAAACAATGTAAAGAAAGACAGTAAAAAATTATAATTTAAGAAAGAAGGATGTTGTTATGAAAAAGAGTAATAATAAAATGAAGTATTTAATATTTTCAGTATTTTTAATGTTATTATCTATTGGTACAGTACGAGCGTTAATGTATGAAGATTCATGTGTTTTACGTATAGGCGAAAGCTCAGCGACAACGAGTTCAATAGGTACATCTAAATCAGCTTATTTTGATATTATGACTTATTCGTCTTCTAAAGCACCTACAAATGCAGCAGTACATGCATGTTGGACTGGATGGCCATATACACTTGAACAAAATAGAGTTGTAGGAATTGGACAAGAGTGGATTGGTACTGAACCCCAAGATAAGAATTCAAATTTTTTTGTTAGATTGCATGGGATGTATATGAATA
Organism: uncultured Massilimicrobiota sp.; assembly: GCA_944326805.1. Taxonomy (GTDB): domain Bacteria; phylum Bacillota_I; class Bacilli_A; order Erysipelotrichales; family Coprobacillaceae; genus Allocoprobacillus. The sequence continues at coordinate 4,013 of CALVFK010000029.1, forward strand.
ATACATATGCTCGAGGATATATTAGAACTAATTAGATTATGTGAATATTGGTAAGAATACAATAAGAAACTTATATTTTGCTTTGAAAGCAATGATTTCAATAATGTATTGAAGTCATTGTTTTTTTGAAGAATGAAGTCTTTTTTAATGTGTTTAAGAAATCTAATGCAATTATTTTAGTAAATATTAACTAAAAATAATGTTCACGTAAAATGTATTAAAAATGTGTATTTTATGTCAAAAAAATGTATTCTGTGAACAGACCGTAATTAAAGTGTTTGTAATATTGTATAATAGAATCAAGAAAATATAATTAAATAAATTAATATAAAGGGAGGAATTATTATGATTGATTTATTTAGTTTGAAAAAGCAATTTTATTTGCTAGTAAGGAATAAGCTGTTTGTGATTTTATATCTCATAATGTTTATATCAACAATAATTCCTTTAGCATTTTTTATAATAATGGGAGCGGATGTTGTTTATACATTTTATATCATAGCTAGATTTATCTTTTTTGAGTCACTTATATTTATGATATTATCCTATTTATTTTTAGTCATGGATAGAAAAAGCAAAATTGGAGAAGCGTTACAAGTTATAACTCATAATAGTAAAAAATATATGAAGAATTCAATCATAACTTTAAGTCTTCTATTATTGTTATATAACTTATTATTAATTATTGTTTTAATGATTAATGCATTGATTACAGGAGAATTATCAGTTTTCTTTATGTTAATGAGTAGGGAGTATTTATTGAATGTATTACTTCCACAAGTTGTATACTTCATGATAACAATTATGCTTTCACAATTAGATCATTTTAAATTCAGTTCAATTTTGTTTATGCTCATAACTATTTTATTAAGTCCTTTACCAACAAAAATAGAATTCTATATAAAACCAGTGTTTCCAATAGATACAATTATCCATTATGTTCAGTTACCATTTTCTTTATTTTTACAATATTCTGAATACTCTATAGATTATTTATATGGTTTTCAAAATGAGTTATATAAAATTTCTGCTATTATTTTCTGGGTTGCTTTGACTTTGATAGTTCTTAATAGAAATTATTTACGTAAAAGTAAGATAAAACTATTGAGTTGTAGTATCTTGACATGCATTTGTTTTGGTTTGATTTATTACCCACAAGATATTTATCGTACAGATAATAGATGGAATGGAACATTTAGCGATTTTAATTATTATGATGTTAATAATAATAAATCTTATCTTCCTACTGATGAAAAATGTAATGAACAGATAAAAAATTATAATTTAAAAGTATCTTTGAAAAACCAATTAAGCGTCAAAGGAAATCTTGATATTTCATTAAGTGAGAAAAAAGATGAATGTGTTATAACTCTTTATAGAAACTATAAAGTTAAAGAATTATCTTCACCACATCTTAAATCATATCATCAAGAGGGAGATTATATTTATATAAAATTTAATGAAGCAATTAGTCATGAAAAAATAAATATTTCATATGCTGGTTATCACAACATAGTCTTTGCGAATTATCAAGCGGCTCAACTACCTGGATATTTTCCTTGGTATCCAATGGAAGGAAAGAAAAATGTTTATTTTAACAATGCCGATATCATGATAGTTAATTATGGTCTTAATCCATATAATCGTATTAAAGGAGCAAATTTCTATATTGATATTGATGCAAGATATCCAGTTATTAGTAATTTAGAAGAAAAGAATAACAACATTTTTGCAGGATATAGTGATTCGTTAACATTATTAGGTGGCAATGTAAAAAAAGTACCTACAAAACAAGAAACCTCTTATCAAGTTGTGAATTATTTTCCTTATAGGATTAATCATTCATTTACTATGGATGATTATCTTAACACTATTGAGGAAAGTATAGAAAATGTAAAAAGAGATTTTAAAAATGTTTATAATCAAGACTTAGATATATTTGAGAACAAGAAAATTATCATATGTTCAAATGCATTGTATAGAAATCAACAAAATGGGCAGTATGCAGAATTTGATGATTATATACTTATGTCAGAAAAACAATATATAGATATTATGTATTTTGTAAACTATCATTTACAACATAGACTAGATGTTCATCCGCGTATCATTGAAAATTTACCATGGATAGATCAATTTAATTCAACAGATATGATGGTATTATCAGAATTGATGAATACTTTACAAAGTAGGGCAAAAAGTTTTGAAACAAGTGAAAACAGAGATAATGAACAAGAGTTCAAAAAAATAAGGGAAAATTATTTAGAATGTATAGAAATCATGGAAGGATATATCGAAAATTATGGAGAAGAAGGAACAATGAAGAAATTAGGTGAGATTATTCTAGGAGGTCAACCATGAATATTAAAATAGAAAATTTAACAAAGAAATATAGAAAGAATAGAGCGTTAGATAATATTAATATGAATATAGAACCACATATTTATGGATTTATGGGTCCAAATGGTAGTGGTAAAACAACATTGATAAGATGTCTTCTTCAATTAATTCCTTATCAAGAAGGAACAATAGCTTATGAACAAGGTAACAAAACTATTGAATTTTCTAAAATTAATTTTGGATATCTTCCTCAAGTTTTTGAATTATTTCAAGATCTAACAGTATATGAACAATTAGAATACTTTCTAATGTTTAAAAATGTAGATAGAAAAGATTTCGATAACGAAATTCATAGAGTTTTGAAAATGGTAAATTTGTCAAGAAGTGAAAATGTAAAATGTGGTCAACTTTCTGGTGGAATGGTAAGAAGGGTAGGTATTGCACAGGCATTATTAGGTCAACCAGATGTACTTATTTTTGATGAACCAACATTAGGATTAGATCCTGATGAAAGATTAAATTTGAAAAGGATTATTAAATCATTGGAGTTAGATATACCTATTATATTATCTACTCATATAATTGAAGATATTTATTCTGTATGTACACATGGTATTTTTATCAAAGATGGAAAAATTGAATATAGTGGTGAACTAGAGAAAGCAATTAGTGAATTAGAAGGAAAAGTATATTTGTGTTTAGAAAAAGATAGTCATATATCTGAGGATGTTCTTGTAAGAAATATTGATGATGAATATGTTCGTATTATCTCAGATAATCCACTTGATTATCCATTCTTAAAAAGAGAAAAACCTGATATTAATGATCTATATCAGTATATCAATCATAGGAAATAATAATGAATTCTTTAAGAGCAGAGAAGTTTTATGTTAAAAATAATAAATCTATTGTTTTGATATTACTGATTGCTATATATATCATTGTTTTACCATTTTGTGTATCCATTTATCAGAATTCAGACTATACAAATCAATTAGTACTGGTATATACAATGATGCAACGAATTCTTATTATTCCAAGTATCATTCTTCATTCATATTTTTATAGTGTATATGTTGATCAGGAATTTAAAGAAATTGTATTGTCTTTGGATAGGGATATTAAGTATAAATATTGTATATTGAATTATATCTTTATTCACATTTTACATTTACCTCTCTATATGATTCTAATATTGTTGGATAATGAATTTGTTTATTATATAGGTTTATACTGTTTACAACTGGCTGTTTTAATGACTATATACTATACATTAACAAAATTTATAAGTTCTTCTTTTGCGTGTTTATCACTACTTATAGTTTATATAATGTTATTTACTTTATTGTTATTTAATGTAAGTTTTGGAAATATATTTCTTGTCAACGTTAGTCATAGTGAAGTGTTAGGGAATTATTATAATTTGTTAGTGATAATTTATTGTATTGCTTTAATTTTAGGGTGTTCAATAGAAAAGAAATTAGGAAAATAAGAAAGAAAGGTTACTATGAAAAAAGTAAATAAGAAAAGAATTTCTATTGCTCTAGCTGTATTTTTAATGCTGTTTTCGATTGGTAGTGTATATGCATTGAGTTATTCAGAAACGACATTATATATGGGTAAGTCATCCGCAGAAACTGAATCTGTTGGATTGTCAAAATCTGCTGATTTTAAAGTGACAACGTACTCGAGTTCAAAGGCTCCGACAAATGCATCAGTCCATGCCTGTTGGTCAGGGTGGCCGTACTCACTTGAACAAAATCGTGTTGTACCAATTGGGCAAACATGGGAAGGTAGGGAGCCTCAAGATAAAGATTCAAACTTTTTTGTAAAATTATGGGGAATGAACTATAATAAAACATATGCTTATGGTCATATAGAAGCGAATTAATTTTTTGAAATGTTAATAGAAATATATAAATAAACTTATATTAAGTATAGAGCAATGATTCAAGTGAATATTTCATTTTAAAAATCGAATAGTGTTACTTGTTTGATGTCGTCATCACATCAGTGTGATGACGATTTTTCTTTTATTTTTGTTTTTTTTTGTGAACGCCAAATAAAAAGGTCTATTTGAAAAGTTGACTGAATTGATAAGATAACCCTATAATTTAATTAGAGGATTTAAATAAATCTTTCATTTTTATTTTTATATACAAATATCTATAACCTTACTGTAAAATTAGTATTTCATTATTGATCAGATTCATCGGAATAATTGATTAGGACAATCAAAATATTAAGAACAATATTGATTGATTAGGAATATCAGAATAATTGGTTAACTTGAGCAAAATAATCAATAACAGATGCCATGCTTGATAGAATAGTATTGTCTCCACATACTATTCATATAAAGGGCAACAAATCAATGAGAATGAAAAAAGGATTAATCCTATAATCAAATCTATAGTGATTATTTTATTATCACACTAGTGTGATGATGTCATCAAATGAGTGAGACGGTGCCATCTTCTCAGTGAAATACTCAGGTAAGCGCCAAATAATAAAGTGTATTTAAAAAAGGCGAATAAATTGATATGATAATGGTGACCAATTTATTCGACTTTTATTTCAAATTCCTCTTTTATTTCTTCACTCCATGGTAAGAACCAACCCAGTTTTTCTGGATGTTCAATTAAATCTTGTTGAGGAAATAATCTAGGATAAATTCTATATAACCATATGGACCTAGCTTGTTAGCTTTAGCTGTTTCAATCAGGCTAAATACTGCTACACTTGCTTCAGCGCCTTTGGTAGATGTTGAAAATAACCAATCCTTTCTATTATGTGCTGAACTTATTTATGTGCTGTTAACATATTTAATTTATTATTTATCCTATAAAAGAACGTGAGGAGGATAAAATTGAATATACCTTTCAAAACAAAAATATAAAAGAGATAGGTTTATGATTTCATGTCTTTTATTTTTCTGGCTAATGATATATTTTCTTTAGGTATTAATAGAAATTGATATTATTCGCATCAAATACATAATCATTACGACTAATAAAGATGAAAATATTGGTATAAAATATATAGTTTTATAACTAGAGAAATATGTAACTACGAATAGTACAAATAAGACATATTTATAAACTATATAGTGTTTGCTTAATTTAACAGTATTTTCTTCACATTGTGGAATGAGTAAGAGTAATACTGCTAAAGGTAAAGCTATAATATACAAGATTTCATGATAGAATGGGATTCTTGATAGTAAACTAATTATAGAGTATATTGTTATCATTAATAAGGTGCAGGCATAAACTGTTTTACAGTGAAATCCACCAATAGTAATTCTTAGACAACAGAAAACTGGTATGAATATCAATCCAAAAAGATAATTTTTAAATAAGATTGTTAAGAGAATAAGAATTGAAAGAGTAAAAACATTATAAATTAAAACCTCTAATCCATATTTTAAAATATCTTTCTCAAATTCATCATTATTTAACTGTGAATAAAGATAATCGATTATGTTATCTATTTTCATATTTCCCTCCATTTCCGTCCGCCTTTGTCGGTCGGACACAAACATTTTATTAAAATCATTTCCCTCCAATCGTTTTTATAGTATTCTATAAGAGAGGTGGTATACTACAGAGCACGTAGAGGTGAGTAGGTAATTCTACTCTATATAGAATATCCTGAATATTTATAAGTCGCCGTCAGTTTTTCAAGCACAAACAAGTAGGACTCAGAGCCTGGACACTTAAGATTGTTTCAATCAACTATAGTGATTTTTCGCTGACTGACAGTCAATGCCACTTCTCCTTTTATGAAAGGAGTTTTTTTATGCTGAAAATTCATCGTTTCAATTGTGCTGGTCTTGATGTTCACAAGAATCTCATTGTTGCCACCATTGGTATCACTGACAAGAAAACGCATGTCACTGAGTATATTCAACAGGATTTCTCTTCTCTTAATTTTGACCTCTATAATCTTAAAAATTGGCTTATTCAACATGATTGTTTTGATGTCTGCATGGAATCTACTGGTAAATATTGGATTCCTGTCTTTAATGTTCTTGAGACTGAACCCAAAATGAATATTGTTCTTGTCCACCCTAAATATGTCAAAGCCATCAAGGGCAAGAAAACTGACAAGAAAGATTCCAAATGGATTTGCGACCTTTTCAAACATGATCTCCTTAAATCTTCTTTTATCCCACCTAAGGATATTCGTGAATTAAGAGATCTCTCTGTTATCGTTTCAAGCTCATCTGTATGAGAACAGGTGAACGCAACCGTTATCAGAACTCCATGACTGTTTCTAATATTGGTCTTGCCTCTGTTGTTTCTGATCCTTTTGGAAAAACAGCACAGGCTGTCATGAATGAAGTTCTATCTACTGAAATTATTGATGAAGATAAAATCACAAAACTTATTCACGGCTGTTGCAGAAATAAAGATAAAATACTTGAATCTCTTAAAAATTCAAAAATTGAGCCAGATCAGCGTTTTAAGATGACAGAAATCCAATCACATCTGAATGAACTTGACAAACATATTGAAGCTGTTGAAGTAGAAGTCATCAAACGTGCTTCCAGATACTTTGATGATTTCCTGCATATTACTGAAATTGATGGAATACAGCTTATGTCTGCCATTCTTATCATTTCTGAAATTGGTGTTGACATGACTCAATTTGAAACAGATAAGCAGCTATGCTGCTGGGCTGGAACTTCTCCTGCCAATAATGAAAGTGCTGGAAAGAAAAAATCCGTTCGCATCAACAAAGCTGGGCAGTATCTCAAACTGGTATTAGTGCAATGTGCATTGGCAGCCATCAAAAACAAAAACAGCTATTTTGGTCAAAAGTATACAAGAATCAAGAAAAGAAGAGGACACAAGAAAGCTATCATTGCCATCGCAAGAATGATGCTTGTCAGTATCTATCACATGATTCTAACTGGAGAAAAGTTCAATCCTTCGGACTATGAATCATTTAAGAATCCAAAGTCACAAAGAGAAAAGAACAATTATACAGTCGAGACAGCACTAGACTTTCTAAAATCACAAGGATTTGATGTATCATTAATTCAAGATATTCCTAAATAATATTCTGTTTTTTCTAAGAAAAACCGAACTTGTTTTTAAGTTCGTCTTTTTTTGTGCTTTTACTTACGATTGGGTCAAATTATTTTTCACACTTTTCCCTCTTTAATGTGTCATCCATAATAATTGCATGTATTTTTTCTAATGCAACTTCACTGACATTAGTTACGTTAATATATTGTTCATTTGTTCTGCATGCAATTGTGTCAAGACTAACTCTAAAAATATCAGCTAAAACCATAAGGTTATGTAATGATGGTTCTCTTGTACCGTTTTCGTATGCTGAGATAGTTGATCTATCTATACCTGTTCGAATTTCGATAATTTTTTGAGTCATATTATTTGCTCTTCTTAAAATCTTTAACATATTTGCAATTTTGTCTCTGTTGTACACTTGAATCACCTAACTAAAAAATATCTCAATTTGTGCGACTCTGGGTAACAATGAGACAAATTGTAACATTTTATGATTTATATGTTTGAATTTAGCTTTTTATGTATGGTGGTCTATAATTGAAGTTTTTAAACTTATATAATAAATGTAAGGAGGGATTATTATGCAAAAAAAAGATATTAAAAGAAATAGTAAAGAAAAAGGAGTTTATAAAGCTTGTTCGTTTTTAAACAAATTGGCTTATACAGCTTCTTCATCTTATTCTTTTGTAGGTCCATATGAGCCAAAAAAACCAATTCAATTAAATAAAAAGTAAAAATTAATAAAATTATGCTATAATGTTTTTAGAAAGTTTTCAGAAGACAAGAAATTATATTAAGAACGGAGTAAAAAATAAGTATGCATATTTGTATTTTAGATGATGATATTTTATTTTCTAAAAAATTAGAAAAAGATGTAAAAAAATTTTTTGGTATGATTGATAATAATCTTACTATTGATATATTTAATAAGAATTTTTCATCTATATTTGATTTAAAGAATATAGATATAATGTTTTTAGATATTAATTTAGAGGAAAAGTTCAATGGAATACGTTTTGCATCATATATCAAAAATATATTTCCAAATATGCTGCTTGTTTTTATTTCGTCAAACGATGAATATGTATTATCTGCATTGTCAATTGGCTTCTTTCAATTTATTAGAAAAAATAAATATCTGTACGATACTTCAATTGTTTTTAATCAATTAAAAGAATACTTATCTCAAAATAAAGAAAGAATTATAATAAAAGAAAACGGTTGTCAGTATGCTATTAAATTATCTGATATTGAATATGTTATAACGATTGGACATGATTTGATATTAAAAACAACAGAACGTGAATTTGTATTATCAAGCTCACTTAAAAATTTTTTAAAAGAAATAGCAGATTACAAAGATGTGGTACAAATAGCACGAAACTTAGCAATTAATCTTCAGTTTACAAAAAAGGTCACAAAAACAAAAGTTATTATGATAAATGAAAATGAATTTTCAGTAGGAAGAGTATATCAGAAGGAACTAATAGAAAGTTATGAGGAGTATTTATTAGAATGATGATATTTGATTTAGTAATGACAACTATAGAAGTTTATAATTTGTCATATTTCAATTGTAAAATCAACCATATAAAATTTAATTTCTTTTCTATGGTATTATTGCCAATATTTTGTATATTTATGACTTTCTTTTTCAATTATTATATTTTAGATAATTTTTTATTATTATTAGTTCTTCTATTTGTTAATTTTCTTGTTCCTTCATATATGAATAAGAAAATCAATATTTATTTTTTCTTGATACCTACAATATTAGTTGTACTTTTGATTTTTTCCAATACTGTTTCTCTTGTCATAACTGCAATGTACTTTGGTATTGAGCCAAGAGATATCTTAGCTAATCAGGATTGTATGATAGTTTTATGCTTGTTATCTCGTATTATCTATATAAGTTTAAGTTACATGTTTTATAAGATGGAAAAGAGATTAAATGTCAATACTAAAAAAGTTTTACAAAATAATTTTTGGATTTCTTTTTGTGTGATTGCTGCAACTTTTCTTGGATTGCATACTATTCTTTATGAAGCAGTGTTTTATGATTTTATAGATCATGTAACAATTTATGAAATGCTTATAATGTTTATTATATTAGGGATTTCATTCATTATCTTTTTTATTAGGATGCAGAAAGAGTTTATTCACCTTATGGATGTAAATGACAAATTAACAAGAATTCAATATCAAGAAGAAAATAATAAAAAAATAAAAAAATTATCTTATGAAATATATTTTGAAAAACATAGAATGTATTATATTCTTTTAAATATAAAACACTTAATCATGAATAATCAGATTAGTTCATCAATCGATTTCATAGACCAGAAAATTAATCAATTTAATAACTTTTATTTTTGTCAATCGAGTAAACATGTAACGTTTAATCGTTACATCTTAGATTATATTAATGACATGAGAAAGACTGGATATGATATCAAATTTATGATGACTGCAGATAACAATGGATTATTAGATAACGAAGAAGTTGCTTATACTATTAAAAAATATTTAAAATATTTTTTAAAAAAGCTAGAAGATAATAAAGCGATTGATATTCTAATTTATGAAAAGAATCAGTATTTGATTATAAAAATGAATACACTTAGTCAATTAAATCTTGAAGATATTAATAAAGACTGTGATATTCAATTTTTGAGAAAAGTAAATGTCAAATATCAAAATGAAATTACAGAACTAAATCTGTTATTTGAAAATAGTAATTAAAAACGTAAGACAGAAGATATTATGAATATGTTTTCTGTCTATTTTTATGAGAAGAAATTTAAAAACATCATGTTTTTATTTATATAGGTATAGTGAAACCTCCTAAAAAATATAGGAGGTCTTTGTTATATATTACCCAAATTATTCATGAAAGCAAATTTTGCGATAAAAACTTATAAATCATGTCTATTTTCTAGGTTAAAAAAGTTATCCACCGTAAAATTGTGAATAACTGTAGCTGAAAAAGTGTAGTTTTTCAACTACTTTCAATAAACTA
>CALVFK010000030.1 GCA_944326805.1 uncultured Massilimicrobiota sp.
AAAATAGTGATTAACGTTATGATAAAGATGAGGTGAATGTTATGAGTTTTGGAGAAAAATTACAACAATTAAGAAAGGAAAAAGGATTATCACAAGAAGATTTAGCCCATCAGTTAAATGTTTCAAGACAAGCCGTCAGTAAATGGGAATCACAAAATGGGTATCCAGAAATAGAAAAAATGATTTTAATTAGTGATCTTTTTCAAGTGAGTTTGGATTATTTAATGAAAGAAGATTATGAAGAACATGAAAATGAAACAATTTCTTCTTTTCATTTGATGACACAACAAAATATTGAAGATTATTTACATTTTAAGAAGTCTTTTGCTTTAAGAATTGGGAGTTCTGTTTTATTAATGATTGTAGGATTATTTATAGCTGCATTATGTGCTGATACTTCTTATCAATCTATAGGAGTATTTGGTTTTTTGATAATGGTTGGTATTGGTGTCTTCTTTATTATTATGACCACACTTTTAAAAGAATCAAAATTTAAAATAGAAAATGAAGAAATCAAGATAGCTTTTAATGATTTACAAAATCTACAAGAACAGTATCAACATTTTCATAAATATTTTACATTAGCGATTGCAGGTGGTGTGTTATTAATCATTGTATCATTAGCTTGTATTGTCTTATTACATGAAACATTTCCTCAATATGAAAATATATTAGGTGCACAGTTTCTGTTATGTATTGGAATTGCTGTTTTCTTGTTTATTTACTTTGGTATACGAAAAGATGCTTATCAATTCTTGATTCATAATAAAGCTTATATCAAAGCTAAAAAGAAAGAACAACAAATTGAAAACATATATGCTTTTACAATGCCTCTGGCAGCTATTCTTTATATGATTATGGGCTTTACACAAAACTGGTGGCATCCGGGATGGGTTATCTTTCCACTGGCTGTGTTTGTATCTATGGGAATTGAATATTTTTGGCATAGATAATCATGATTTTGATTTGCCTTTAAAAAACTTGTATAATAAAAAGAGAAAGCAGGTGATAAGGTGAACAAGAAAATGTTATGGTTATTGATTCAATATGGTATTGTAGGTCTTGTCGTTATTTTATTTTGTATATTTTATTGTCTGGCACTCTATCATAATTGGAAAGGATTATCACTTTTTACATCTTTTATATTGAGTTGTATGATTCTCATCGTTTTGATTTTTTATTCTCAAACATTGGAAAAGAAATATCCTTTAAGTGAATCTGAAAAAGCAATGATGCATCAGATTGATTCATCTATTTTAAATAGTGTTAAAGGTATACTTTTAATCATTACTGTTCTTATTATTAATTTAGATGTGAAAATAATTATAAAATATATTCCAATTGTATTATGGGGTATATGGGGATGGATTCATTTGCTTCAGTTTGTTGGATATTACAGACAATTGAGAAAAAGCGAGGGTTCATGATATAACATGAACTCTTTTGTGTGAGAAATATTGTTGCAGACATAGTGTAAATATAAGGAAAAAAGTATATAATGTATGCAGGAGGTTGTTTATGGAAAAACGTTGGAATTTAGATCAATTATATTTATCTTTTCAAGATGAAAGCTTTTTAAAGGATATTGAAACATTAAAAGAAATGTTGGAGGATATGAAAAAATATCCACAAAAACAAAAGAATGAAAGCGATTTAAAAGATTATTTAAAAGAAGCGAATGCATTTGAAGATTTGGTTGAAAAAATATATGCTTTTATTTCATTGACAATGAGTAGTGATACAACAAATCAGGATGCCTTGAAATATGCATCTATCATTGAAAACATTTTAGCAGGTTTTGCTGATACACAGGCAAAGATTCATCGCTGGATTGGACAGTTTGATTTAGAGAATATACATGATACTTATGTTTTAGAACATATGTATATATTAAAAGAAATACAGGAACATAACCGTTATTTATTGAGTGATGAGGGTGAAAAAATTTTAGCTCAAATGAAAACAACAGGTTCGAGTGCATGGCTAAAGTATAAAGATCAGCTGATTTCATCTATGAAGGTATCAATGGATGGGAAGGATTATCCTTTGACAGAAGTGTTGAATATGGCTTATTCAAAAGATAAAGAAGTTCGAAAGAAAGCTTATGAAGCTGAAATAGCATCTTATGTTACAGTGGAACAAGGTGTTGCCAGTGCACTCAATGCGATTAAAGGAGAAGCTATTACAGTTACAAAACTAAGGGGATATGAATCAGTTTTACAGCGTACCCTTATAGATTCAAGAATGTCACAAAAGACATTGGATGCTTTGATTTCTACAATGAAAAAAGCATTACCTATGTTTGAAAGATATTTTCAGTTAAAAGCTAAGGCTTTAGGATATACAAATGGATTACCTTGGTATGAACTATATGCACCAATTGTAGAAAGTGAAATGTCTTATCCTTATGAAAAAGGAAGTCAATTTGTCATTGAACAGTTTTATACTTTTTCAAAACATCTTGGAGATTATGCGAAAAAAGCGATTGAAAATCATTGGATTGATGTTTATCCAAGAGCCGGAAAAGTGGGTGGAGCATTTTGTCATAACTTACATTGTATTCAAGAAAGTCGTTTCTTATTAAATTATGGTAATGAATTTGGTGATACTATTACATTGGGACATGAATTAGGTCATGGTTTTCATGGTGAATGTTTAAATACACAAACAGCTTTGAATGCAGATTATCCAATGCCTATTGCAGAAACAGCTTCAACATTTTGTGAAACAATTATTAAAAAAGCTGCCCTTTGTAAGGCAGCACCACAACAAAAATTATTGATTTTAGAAAATGAACTTTGTGATTGTGCACAAGTTATTGTTGATATTTATTCACGTTTCTTATTTGAAAGTCGTTTGATTGAAAAACGTCAAGAAGGACCTTTAAGTGTTGAAGAAATCAAAGATTTGATGCTTGAAGCTCAAAAGGAAGCTTATGGAGAAGGATTAGATCATCAATATTTACATCCATATATGTGGACATGGAAACCACATTATTATGAAGCTGATTATGCTTTCTATAATTTCCCATATGCCTTTGGTTTATTATTGGCGAAAGGACTATATGGTTTATATCAAAAACAGGGACAAAGTTTTGCAGATACGTATGAACACTTCTTATCATTAACAGGTAAAATGAGTTTAGAAGATGTGGGTCAAAGTGTAGGTATTGACTTGAAGGATATGAATTTCTGGCAAAATTCAATAGATATGATCAAAGAGGATATTGATTTATTTGAAGAATTATTAAAACAAAATTCATAATAATGGAAAGTTCCAAACATTCATATGTTTTGGGACTTTTTTGATTATATTCTTAATTCGATATGATATTTGATATAATCATTTATGTGTAATCTTCTTTAGCGTTATTGTGTTACTTTCAATAAAGGTGCATCTCATTGCTATATTCCATCCAGATGATTATTTAGTATTAATTAGTTTTGAAGCAACAAAAAAACTCCGCTTTGATAATGTGGAGTTTTTGAGCAAAAAAGCATTTCTTACCAAAACGAGAGCATCAATAGCCATTTTGGAATGATTTTAAATAAAATGACAGTTTTTGTTAAAAATATTATATTGACTTAAATGTACTCAATTGGAAGTGCAATTAAGTTTTCTCTTAAATATGTTTTTTTATCAATTAAGCACAAGATAATCCCCATACCTCTTTTCTTATCTGGTATTTTATCAAGCACTTGATTTGTGTTAGCCATGTTGGCTTTTGGATTCCCTGACATTTTGATTTCTATAGGGTAAAGAATACCATTTTCTTCAATGATTAAATCTATTTCATTCTCTCCAGTATGACGTCTATCTTTTCCTCTATAATAGAATATATGAAAACGATAATCCTTTCCCTCATTTGAATAAGATTTTAATATTTCAGATACGATAAATGTTTCAAACATATTCCCTGCAACTGCAGAGTTTTTTAGTGCATCAGCACTAATCCATCTAGTAAGATAACAAGCTAAACCAGTATCTCTAAAATATATCTTTGGTGTTTTTATAGATCTGTTCAATGCACTTGCACTATAGGGTTGTAATAAATAAACGATACCAGTTCTTTCTAAAATTGAAATCCAATTTTTTACAGTTGGTTCACTGACTCCTACTTGGCTGGCAATATTACTATAATTAAGCATTTCTCCTGTACGAGCAGCAACTGCAGTTAAAAATTTAGTAAAAGTAATACTATCTGCTGAAATCAATTCATTAATATCTCTCTCTAAATAAGTGGATACGTAAGATGAATAAAAATCTTGCCAATCTCTTTCAATATCATATAATTCTGGATAAGATCCTTTATGGATAATATTCCATATATCCTTATAAGCTATAAGCTTATTTTCACGTTCTTCTATATAATCGTCTGTTGGCACAAAATGTCTATTAAAATCAACTTGATTAATCTCACGTAACGATAATCCGCATAATTCACATATTGATACTCTTCCAGCTAATGATTCACTAACCCCCTTCATTAACTCAAGTTTTTGAGAACCAGATAATATGAACTGACCTCTTTCGTTAGAATCGTCTACTTTTTGTTTGATTTCTTCAAGAATTGAACTTTCTTTTTGAACTTCATCAATAAACAATGGACAAGGATTGTTTAAAAAGAAAAGTTTTGGTTCTTCTCTGGCTTGCATTCTTGTTAATCGATCATCAAAGTTTGTATGATTATATTTTGAAAAGTCATGTCTTACTAAAGTTGATTTTCCTACTTGTCTTGCACCAATTATGAGTGTACATTTACTCGTTTTAACTCTATTTTTAAGTATTTCTGAAATAGCTCTTTGAATATATGCCATAACACACCTCCGACTAATCTAAATTACTACTTTATTATAATCGATATTAAATAAATATTCAATAGACTAATCTAATATTATATTTTAGATTAGTCGCATTTGTATTGATGATAAGTGATTAAACTCACTTAATTTTCTATCTTCCATCTATTAACAGTATATTACAGATTAAAATAATCTATACATGAGAAATACGATCGTTTAGTTTAAACTTTTTTCATTTCTTATCTAAGCAAAAAGCCTTGATTTTTCAAGACTAATGGGGTCAATTGAATATATTATAAATTTTTTTGTATACTTTGAATTTTTCTTTTCAATTGATGTAGTTAATATCAGCTATCAATCGAATCAACCATTAAAAGTGAAGACTATAAGGGTCAGATAAAACTATTGACTTCACTATGGTTTAGATGTATATTGTTTATATGTAAACAATATACAAGTAAACAATAGAGGTGTATTGAAATGAATATTGAAACATTATTGGATTATTCTATACAAATTAGAAAATATTATTCTCGTATTTTAAATGAAAGATTGAAAGATTTAAAATTATCGCCTAATGAGATGAATATTTTAATTTTATTATCGAATAATCCAAGTATGACAACAAGTACGCAATTAAATATGTTTTTAGGTGTATCTAAAGGTTTAATTAGTCGTAGTGTGGAAAGTCTGGTTAAACAGGGATTGATACGATTGGAAAATGATCAAAGTGACCGTCGTATACAACATATTTTTTTAACAGATAAATCTGAACCTGTTATTAAAATATTAAAAAAAGAAATTCATCAAATAAATGAAGATCTTTTATCTGATATTCCCTTAGAAGAAATGAAAGTTATAGAAGAAATACTGATTAAGATGAGAAATCATTTTAAGCAAAAAAATGAGGAGGTTGAATTATGAAGTTAAAAATGTCACAGGAAGTGGATTTAGGAAAAGAATCTGTGCGTCATTTATTGTTTATTTTGGCTGTACCGGCTATCACATCACAGGTTGTTAATGCTTTGTATAATATGGTTGATCGTATGTATATTGGTCATATTCCTGAAGTGGGTTCAGTTGCTTTAACAGGTGTAGGTGTCTGTTTCCCTATTATTATGATTATTTCTGCTTTTGCTTATTTATTCGGTATGGGTGGAGCACCTCGTGCCAGTATTTTTATGGGAAAACAGGATAACGAGACAGCGGAAAAGATTTTAGGAAATTGTACAACATCCTTGATTATTATTTCGATTGTTCTTACAATCGTTGTATTACTTTTTCAAGAGCCGTTGCTTTATTTATTTGGTGCTAGTGAAAATACCATTGGTTACGCTATGGATTATATGACAATTTATGCTGTAGGAACGATTTTTGTTCAATTAACATTAGGTTTAAATGCTTTTATATCTGCTCAAGGTTTTTCTAAAATCAGTATGCTGACAGTTGTGATTGGGGCAGTCACAAATATTGTTTTAGATCCTATCTTTATATTTGGTTTGAATATGGGTGTACAGGGTGCCGCTATCGCAACAGTTATGTCACAGGCTTTAAGTGCTATCTGGGCTTTCTGGTTCTTATTTGGAAAAAATACAGTGTTAAAGTTAAAAAAGAAAAATTTAAAAATCAATTTTCATATTTTATTACCATGTATTGCTTTAGGTGTCGCTCCTTTTGCGATGCAGGCAACAGAAAGTGTTCTTGTTTTATGCTTTAACTCATCCCTATTAAAATATGGTGGAGATTTAGCTGTAGGAGCCATGACCATTTTATCAAGTGTGATGCAGTTTGCGATGCTACCAATGCAAGGTTTAACACAAGGAGGACAACCTATTATTAGCTATAATTATGGAGCCAATCAGGCGACACGAGTTCAACAGGCTTTTAAACTTCAAACTATTGCATGTTTTAGTTATTCTTCGATTCTCTGGTTATGTGTTATGCTTGTGCCTGGTTTATTTGTAGCCATTTTTACAAGTGATCCACAATTAACAAAAATCACTATCTGGGCTTTAAGAATCTATATGGCAGGCGTCTTATTGATGGGTATACAAATCTCATGTCAACAGACATTTATTGCTTTTGGAAATTCAAAGAAAAGTGCTTTTTTGGCAGTCTTTAGAAAGATTTTAGTTTTAATTCCTTTAATTTATATTTTACCAATGTTTATATCAGATCAAGTTTTTGCAGTCTTTTTAGCAGAACCTATTGCTGATACAATTGCTGTTTTGACAACATCAACAATGTTCTATTTTGAAATGAAAAAGAAAATGATAGAAATGAATAACAACTTATAAAATCACTATTTTAGTGATTTTTTATGCTTTATAAGCATAACAGATTATAAAATATAAGTATTAGAATAGAAAAATTATTTATTATACAATAAAAAAGAAAGGGTGATATGATGCAAATCAGAGAATTTCATTGGAGTGATACACCAAAGATTGTAAATATGATATATCAGGTTTGGCATATGAATCAAATGTTTGGAAATGAAGAAAATGGAATGATTTTTGCACAAGAATATTTTTATGATGTTTTAAAGAATTCAACACATGTATTTGTGAGTTTTCATGAACAAGAATTAACAGGGTTTCTTGCTTTAAATATTCAAGGGCATGACTATCTGACTATTCCTCAACCTTATCAAGATATGCTTTATAATCAACATCATGATTTTTATAAAATTGATGACTATCGTCAAAAAATAAAAGAATATCACCAAGATTGTTCTGCATTATTTCAACAAGTTCACCAAAAATATGATGCGGAGATTGTCTTATTTATTGTCAATGAAAAATATCAACATCAAGGAATAGGAACAAAGATGTATACATTTTCTGAAGATATATTTAAAGAAAAGGGATGTCAAAATTATATGCTGTATACAGATTCAATGTGTTCATTTTCTTTCTATGATGCACATCAAATGAAATTGTTAGCGTCATGCCAAAAAGAAAAAGATTTTACAATATATTTATATGTAAAGGGGTTATAGTTATGGAGTATAGACAATTACCACATGGAAATGAAAAAATCAGTGTGATTGGTTTAGGGACAAGTTCTTTAGGAGAATCAAGTGAAGAAGTGATCATCGCAACCATTCAAGAAGCTATAAAAAATGGAATTAATTATATTGATTTAGCAAGTGGACATGCGAAAACTTTTAAGGCTGTAGGTCAAGCTTTGCAGGGGCAAAGAAATAAAGTTTATTTACAGATTCATTTTGGAGCGAATTATGTGACAGGGGAATATGGTTGGACAACAAATTTAGATGAAATCAAAAAATCTATTGAATGGCAGTTAAAAATGTTAGAAACGGATTATATTGATTTTGGTTTTATTCATTGTATTGATGAAGAAGCTGATATAAAAGCTATTGAAGAAGCAGGAGTTATTGATTATATCAAAGAATTAAAAAGAGAAGGCATTGTTAAACATATTGGGTTATCATCACATACACCAGCTATTGTTCATCGATTTTTAGATATGCATATTTTAGATATGGTGATGTTTAGTATTAATCCGGCTTATGATTATAAGCATGGAGAATATGCAATAGGGCAGACAGACGAAAGAATGGCTTTATACCAGCGTTGTGAAAAAGAAGGTGTTGCGATTTCGGTAATGAAAGCTTTTAGTGCTGGACAATTGCTGGATCAAGAAAAATCTCCATTTCCTCAAGCTCTCACGCGTGTTCAATGTATTCAATATGCATTAGATAAACCCGCTGTTGTGACAGTTTTACCGGGAGTGAGAAATCGAGATGATTTAAAAGAGATTTTACAATATGTACAAGCCACCGATGAGGAAAAAGATTATACAATGATTTCAACATTTGATGCAGTAGAACATCAAGGAAAATGTGTTTATTGTAAACATTGTCATCCTTGTCCAATGGGATTGGATATTGCATTGATCAATAAATATTATGATTTATCTTTATTAGGTGATGAATTAGCTAAAGATCATTATCATCATTTGAATAAAAAAGCCAGTGATTGTGTTCAATGTGGACATTGTAATCATCGTTGTCCATTTCATGTTGACCAGATGCAAAGAATGAAGGAAATAGCAGATTATTTTCAGGAATAAAAATATGATAAAAGTAGAAAGAATAGTCTTATACAAGAAATTGTTTTATTGTATCCAATAAAAAAATAATGGAGATATGACTTGTTTTCAAAGATATGTCAATAATAGAATATGTATAACATAATAAAAGATGGGTTTCCATCTTTTTATTGTTTTTTAGAATGCATACGCATATGATGTCTAAATTTTAATGATATAAGCACTTAAAATATCAGTTTTATAGTTTATATACTTTAAAGTAATATGCTTGTAAGTGTATAAATGAAAAGTATAATTGATGTTGATGTGCATAAAAACACGGCGAATGTCTATATTTTAATAAGTATAGAAATGGAGTTTTGAATGGTGAAAAATTATAAATATTTATATTTGATATGTATCATGATCTATATTGTGACTTTGATGTTTGCTGCTATAAAAGGTTCAAGATTACAGATGTGTATCGTTGCTGGTGTATTGCCTTTTTTACTTCCTGTTTTACAGTATAGATTTCATTATAAGATAACCTATGAGATTAAAATCATATATCTTGTTTTTATTTATTTTTCATCATTGATAGGAAGTTGTTTAGGGGGTTATGAATTGGCTTATTATGATAAAGTCATTCATTTTTTTAGTGGTATCATTATGACAATATTAGGATGTCTGCTTTATAGCTTAATCAAAAAAGACATCATAATTCAACAGCCATCAGATCAAAAGATTTACTATATTTTTATTATGACATTCAATATGTCTATTGCGTTATTATGGGAATTTTATGAATATGTTATGCTGATTTTCTTTCAAAATGATTGTATTCACCATTATACTACAGGTATTCATGATTCCATGACTGATATGATATGTGCTTGTCTAGGGGGTTTAATTATATTATATCAAGTCATACAGTATTATCGAAAAAATAAAAAGTATTATTCGATAAAAGTTATGCATCAATTCTATAATCAAAATGTTTTATGATACATCAAATAGTGGTACAATAAAGAAAAGAAGGTGGCATAGATGAAAAAGCTCAAAGGAATATGGATGTCATGTATTGTCATTTATATTGTGACACTTATATATGCTTTTTATGTGAATTGGCAAGGAAAGTATTTTGGGATGACTTTTGTGGCATGTATGACACCGTTTATTGTACCTGCTTTTATGAAACTTATAAAAGTGAGAGTTCCATTAGAATTCCATATTATCAATATTGTTTTTGTCTATTTTGCAAGTTTATGGGGAAGTTGTTTAGGTGGTTATCAGCTTCCTTATTATGATAAGTTTACACATTTTGCTAGTGGTGTCGTGATATGTGAAATGATATATCTGCTTTATAAACATTATTTAAGGCATGACCATAGAAAATCACTGATGTTTATTTTTTTGAACGCTGTGAATGCAAGTATTGCATTGCTTTGGGAGTTTTATGAATATGCTTTACTTGTTTTCTTTCAATATGATGCGATTAAACATTTTTCAACAGGTGTTCATGATACAATTACGGATATGTTAGTGGCAGTCATTGGCGGTCTTATTTTATCTCTATATTTGATACATTATGATCAAAGTGAAAAAAATCATTTCTTTGTTGCACTGGAAAGAAAAATTCATAAAATGAATTTTTAAAGATGACTCTTAGGAATACTAGAACAAAAATATGTATACTTTTCCTTAAAGTGTGATATAATAATAGTGTCATAGGAGTTGTGGCAGTGGAATACACAACAAAAGAAAAGAGAGAGGACTGCAATCCTCTCCCTTTATTTTTAGCACCACTACCGAAGTAGTTAGACTACTTCTTTATCTCCTTAACTATCATATAAAGCATTACCATTGTGATAATCACATTTATATCGATTGTCATAGAAAATGCAGCAGTGGTGCTTTTGGTTAGTATTATTCATGAGTAATACCTCCCAAAAAAAATTATAACATACCTTGATAAGTTTCAATATTTAAAGATATTACAAAAAGATGAAATATTTGTATTGCCTGTGCGATTAGTAAAAAATGACAGGGAATGAAGTGGAATGCTAATTTATATTCAATACTTTTGATGTCAATTGTGCAAGGAAAATTACAGAAAAAGATATTATATTATTGATGCGGTTAAATATTTTCAATAGGTTTTCAAGATACAATTACTGATATATTATGATCAAAGTGAAAAAATCATTTCTTTGTTGCACTGGAAAGAAAAATTCAAAAAATGAATCATTAATCACAGGAAGTTCTTATTATAAGAGCTTCTTTTTTCTGTTGTTCGTATATATGGAAGAATATGTTCGTAATTATGAATAACATAAAAAATATTTTATTTTTTCCTAAAAATACATTGACAAACTTTGAAATGAGTGTTTATAATAAAGTTGTACAAAATAGCGAATACAATTCGCAAATACGGATAAGAGAGGAGAGAGAAATATGGGGTTATCCGAAGCTGCAACTGAGAAGTTGCTTGTGATTGCTGATAAGATCAGTAATCAAAAACACATGAGCTCAATTAAGAATGCTTTTACAACTTTGATGCCTGTCATTATTACAGGTGCATTCTGTACTCTTGTGACAAATGTAATTTGTTCTACAACAACTGATGGTATTTCTCTTGCTAAAGTGCCAGGTATGGCATGGCTGGAAGTACTTTCACCAATCTTTAGTGCTGCAAACTATGCAACATTAAATTTCTTTACAGTGGGGGCTGTTATTCTGATTGGTCTTGAATTAGGGAAAAAGAATGGTATCAATACTTATGCACCTGCTATTGTCGCATTATGTTCATTTGTTGCATGTTGTCCAACAGTGATTGATTTTACATTGGATGATGGAGCAATTGTACAAGTTGCTGATGTATTAGGAAAAGATTATACAGCTGCTAAGGGATTGTTCTTAGGTATGGTTATTGCCATGTTATCAGTAGAATTATTCTCTTGGATTGTTAAATCTGGTAAATTAAAAATTAATATGCCTGATACAGTACCACCAAATGTTTCAAATTCATTTAACGTATTATTCCCAGTTATGTTGACAATCATCGTATGTTCAGCAGTTAACTTTGGAATTAATCAATTAACTGGTATGAGTTTATATGACATTATTTATACAATGTTACAAAAACCACTTGAAGCTGTTATGCAAGGTCTACCTGGATTATTAATTTTGATGTTAGTTGCACAATTATTCTGGGTTATTGGTATTCATGGTAATCAGATTATTAAACCAGTACGTGAACCATTATTAAATGCTGCTATTATTGCTAATACAGATATGGTAAATTCTGGAATTACTGATCGTAGTCAATTAAATATTATTAATATGTCTTATTGGGATGTTTATATGTCAATGGGTGGTTCAGGTGTGACTATTGGTTTAATTGTTGCTATCTTCTTATTTGGTAAACGTGAAGATTACAAATCTGTTGCTAAATTGTCATTAGCTCCTGGTATTTTCAATATCAATGAAACAATGACATTTGGTTTACCAATCATGTTAAACCCAATTTTAGCAATTCCATTTATTATTACACCATTAATTACAGGAAGTATTGCTTATTTCTTGACTGTGATTGGATTTGCTGATGTATTGGTATATGCTATTCCTTGGACAACACCACCAATTTTAAGTGCCTGGTTAGCGTCTGGTGGAAGTATTACATGTATTATTACACAGTTAATTTGTATTGCTGTTTCTATTCTTATTTATATTCCATTTGTTATTGCAGCAAACAAACAAGCAAAAGCTCAAGAAGAATAAATATGATAAATACAACCACCCTTCAGGGTGGTTTGTATTCCATGTAAGCCTATGTTATGATTGTTATGAAGGGGTGATTTCATGAAACTCAATAGAACATTATTAAGAGCGATAGATATATTAGAGCTGTTATCTAAAAATAAAGATGGATATACTTTAGCTCAAATCGCAAATATTTTGGATTCTCCAAAATCAAGCATTTTTGATATTCTTAAAACTTTATTGTATAAAAACATGATTTTAGAAGATACCCAGACAGGCATAACAAAATATAAGATAGGCCTACAATCCTTTTTGATAGGAAGTAGTTTTATCAATGATATGGATATTGTCAGTGTTGCTAAAAATGATTTAATAGATTTAGCCAATAAGATGCATGCCACAACATTTATGGCTGTTTTAGATGATTTTAAAGTCACTTATATTTACAAATATGAGTCTGTACATAGTGTCATTACAACAGCGAATATTGGAACGCGAAATCCTTTGCATAGTACAGGTTTAGGAAAAGTTTTGTTGGCTTTTTCTAGTGAAGAAGTGTTAAAAGATGCTTTAAAAACAATGACTTATGAACCGATTACACCTTATACAATTACTTCACCAGAAAAATACTTTGATGAATTAAAACGTGTGAGAGTGAATGGATATGCGATTGATGATCGAGAAAATTCATTATATCAATACTGTGCTGCTGCACCTTTAAGAAATCATGATGGCGAAGTGATTGCAGCTATCAGTTGTGTAGGGTTGTATGAAGAATTTACGGATTTAAGTGGATTAGGAAATATAGTGAAAGAAACAGCACGTACAATATCAAAAAGATTAGGATATAAGGAGGAGTAAGACATGAAAATGACATTTCGCTGGTATGGCAATGATGATCCTGTGACTTTAGATAAAATTAAACAAATTCCTAATGTAACAGGGGTTGTCAGTGCCATCTATGATATACCAGTTGGTGAAGTCTGGCCAGTGGAAAGAATCCAGCAGCTTGTTAGTGCAGTTCATCAAAAAGGTTTAGAACTGGAAGTTATTGAAAGTGTGCCAGTGCATGAAGATATTAAATTAAAGCGTGGCGATTATCAAAGATATATTGATAATTATAAACAAACAATAAGAAACTTATCACAATGTGGAATCAAATGTATTTGTTATAATTTTATGCCTGTGTTTGACTGGACACGTTCATCTATTGACCATGAATTAGAAGATGGTTCAACAGCACTTGTTTATTATAAAAATGAAATTGACCAGTTAGATCCAACAAAATTAACACTGCCAGGGTGGGATGCTTCGTATTCTCCAGATGAAGTCAGTGAACTAATACAGTCTTATCAACAATTAGGAGAAGAGGGATTGTGGAAAAACTTAGAATATTTTATTCAAGAAATTATGCCCGTGGCAGTAGAATGTGATGTCAATATGGCTATTCATCCAGATGATCCACCTTGGTCTATATTTAGGATTCCACGTATTATCACATGTGAAAAGAATTTGGATCGTTTCTTGGCACTCTATGATGATACACATCATGGGTTGACATTGTGTAGTGGATCATTAGGTTGTACAAAGCAAAATGATATTCCAGCTTTGATTAGAAAATATGGAAAGATGAAAAGAATCCATTTTGCTCATGTGAGAAATGTAAAGATTTTAGAAGATGGCTCATTTGAAG
>CALVFK010000031.1 GCA_944326805.1 uncultured Massilimicrobiota sp.
ACCATCAGACAACGATGCAGCCAGTAATGGTTCCTTATATAAATTATCGTATGGTCTTATCACCACAAACGGATCGACATGTGATGATGCAAAAATTACAGATTTTAGCTCAGGAAGATCCAACTTTACATATTTCCTATAACCCTGAAACACAAGATATTTATATTCAGTTAATGGGAGAAATTCAGATTGAGATTTTACAAAATATGATTCGTGAGAGATTTCATGAAGATGTTCATTTTGATCATGGTGAGATTTTATACAAAGAAACGATTGCCAAACCAATTGAAGGTGTGGGACATTTTGAACCTTTACGTCATTATGCAGAAGTTCATGTTCTGCTTGAACCATTAGAGAGTGGCAGTGGTCTTGTTTTTGAAAGCCAATGTTCCACAGATACTTTGCCTTTGCATTATCAACGTTTGATTATGACACATTTTCAAGAAATTGAACATCGTGGGGTTTTAACAGGAGCGCCAATAACAGATATGAAAATCACTTTACTGGCAGGAAAGGCTCATCAAAAACATACTGAAGGTGGAGATTTTCGTGAAGCAACCTACCGTGCGATTCGTCATGGCTTGAAGCGAGGAGAATCGATTCTTTTAGAACCTTATTATGATATTCATATTCAAATTCCTAAAGAAGCATTGAGTCGTGTTCTTTATGATATGGAAAAGAAACAGACAAAAGTAACAATGGAAGACAATGGAGATAGAATTGATTTGTATGGGCAAGGACCTGTTGCGTGTTTACAAGATTATCAACAGGAAATCATTGCTTTGACAAAAGGAAAAGGTCGTATGACTTGTTCACTAAAAGGGTATTTCCCTTGTCATAATTCTCATGAAGTCATTCAAGACAAACATTATGATAGTGAAACAGATCAAAAATATCCAACAGGTTCTGTATTTTGTCAACATGGGGCTGGTTTTTATGTCAAGTGGCAGGATGTTGAAAACTATATGCATCTTCCTTATCAATATACGCAAAATAAAAAAGGTTTGAATATATCTCAAGAATTTAAATCATATCAAAATGAAGATGAAGAACTGGATGCTATTTTTGAACGAACTTATGGACCGGTGAAACGTCGCCTGGCTGATGATTATTATCGAACACCTGCTTATGAAGCTTCTATGCAGGTACAGATGAAACCAGAATGTCTGCTTGTAGATGGATATAATGTCATTCATTCATGGCCTGAACTTAAAGAAATTGCAAAGACGCATTTAGCAGTTGCTCGTGAACGTTTGATTGATATTTTAGCAAACTATCAAGGATATAAACAGTGTGTGTTAATTATTGTTTTTGATGCTTATAAAGTGAAACAAAATCTGGGGCATAAAGAAAAACGCCATAATGTTCATGTTGTCTATACAAAAGAAGCTCAGACAGCGGATATGTATATTGAACGTGTGACGCATCAACTTGCCAGTGAATATCGTGTTGTTGTCGCAACATCTGATGCTTTAGAACAATCTATTGTGATTGGACGAGGTGCTCGCCGTATGTCATCACGTGAACTGGCTTTAGAAGTGGAAGCAATGACACAACATGGTTTTCAGGAATTTCAAAGAAAACAACCGCAAAGTCATGAATTTTTATTGGAAGATGTCAATAAATATAAAAAATAAAAACGCATGAAAATGCGTTTTTTAAAATACCTGTAAAAGCATGCCAACCAGTGTAGCACTGATGAGCATAATAAACATAATTCTCAAAATATCTTTTTTATTATCATACATACGCCACAAGACGAGTATACCTAATCCTGCACTGGTCATTAAACCAGCAAATAAAGCACCAAAACTTAAGACATTATCAAGGTAAAGCTGAGAAAGAATCACACTGGCAGCACAATTAGGAATAAAACCAGCTAAGGCTGTTAAAACAGGCTGGAATAAAGAACCGTGTACAAATAAATAATTCAATGTCTGACTGCCAACTTCTTCCATCAGCCATGTTAAGGCAAAGTTGACAATAAAGACAAAGATAAAGATTTTAACAGTATGAATCAATGCTAAATAGACAATACCATGACCATGTTCTTCTTCATGGCAATGTTCATGGACATCATGTAAGCTATGGTTTTGACGCAGATGATGTGAATGAACCAATCCGTCTACAAGATAACCAATCATCATCGCAATGATAATTTTTAAAATGATAATCATTAAAAGCGTATGTGATTGTTGAGGATGAGCAATCAAAATGGGAATCGCATCATCACTTGTCGCAATAAAAACAGCTAATAATGTTCCTAAGCTGATACTTTGGTTCATATATAATCCACTGGCAATAACTGAAAATCCACATTGGGGAATAATCCCTAAAAAGCTTCCAATCAAAGGGCCTAATTTTTGGGCACGTATTAAAAATGCTTCAAATCTCTGATTATTTTTATGTTCAATGTATTCCATTAATAAATAAGTTAAAAATAAAAAAGGAATCATTGGTATTAAATCATGTATAGAATGTTCTAATATATGTAACATAATAACCTCCATTGAGTCATTATATTATCATAGATGATGAAAAAAAGCTAATGATATGATGATATCATTTTTTATGGGCATATTAGTGGTCAAAGCTTTTTTCTCTATGTTAGAATGCTTACAAGGATGTGAAGGTAATGAATACAAATGAACAAATAATTAATTTTTTTTATCAAACTTTTCATGATTCAAAATTTCAAGCTGTTTTGGAAAAAATGAATCAGGACTTTTTTCAAGATAATGATCATTTCAAACGCCTTTATGATAAATGGATGGCTTATTATCATGAATCAATGACGCTTCATGAAGCAATAGAAACTCTTATTTTAGTCAGTGATGAAATGATTAGTGTTGAAGAACCACAATGGGATATGATTGCAGGAAGATTTTTGGCCTTTGATATTCATCAACAAGTAGAAAAGCATATGCAAAGTCTTCATCTTTTGACTTTTTATGATAAAATCAAATATTTGACTCAAGAAGGACATTATGGAGATTATATTTTAGAATATTACAATAAGCAAGATATTCAAGAATTAGAAGCTTATATAGATAATAAACGTGATGAATTGTTTAATCATAGTGGACTTGATCTTTTATATAAACGTTATCTGATTCATGATTATCAACATCAGATATTAGAAACGCCTCAGGAAATGTTTATGGGTATAGCAATGCATCTTGCTATAAAAGAAAAAAAACGTGTGCAATGGGCTAAACAGTTCTATGATGTATTAAGTACTTTAAAAGTTACTATGGCAACACCAACAATGGCGAATGCCAGAAAACCATTTCATCAGATGAGTTCATGTTTTATTGATGTTGTGGAAGATTCTCTGGAAGGTATTTATCAAAGTTTAGATCATTTTGCACAAGTTTCTAAATATGGTGGAGGTATGGGCTTATATTTTGGAAAAGTCCGTGCAAACGGAAGTTCTATTCGAGGTTATAAAGGAGCTGCTGGGGGAATTGTTCGCTGGTTGAAGCTTGTCAATGATACAGCAATAGCTGTTGATCAGTTAGGTGTGAGACAAGGGGCTGTCGCTGTTTATTTGGATGTCTGGCATAAAGATTTACCGGAATTTTTACAGATTAAAACAAATAATGGGGATGACCGTATGAAAGCTCATGATATTTTTCCGGCTGTCTGTTTTCCACGTTTATTTTGGAAATTGGCTAAGGAAAATCTTGATGCTTCATGGTATATGATGTGTCCTCATGAAATTTATGAAGTAAAAGGTTATCATCTTGAAGACAGTTATGGTCAAGAATGGGAACAACGTTATGAGGAATGTATTCAAGATCCACGTATTTCTAAAAGAGTTATGAGTGTTAAGGAAGTTGTGAGATTGATTATTCGATCACTTGTGGAAACAGGAACACCTTTTGTTTTTAATCGTGATGAAGTCAATGAAATGAATCCAAACCATCATCAAGGAATGATATATTGTAGTAATTTATGTACTGAAATTGCTCAAAATATGAAAGCTATGACATTTTTAGGGAAAGAGATTGTTGAAGTTAATGGAGAAAGTATTGTTGTAGAAAAAACAAAACCGGGTGATTTTGTGGTGTGTAATCTGGCTTCATTGACATTAGGAAGAATTAATGTGGATGATGAGCAGGAACTGCGACATGTTATTCAAACAACTGTGAGAGCTTTGGATAATGTCATTGATTTAAATTATTATCCTTTGCCTTATGCTAAAATAACGAATCATCAATATCGTGCTATTGGTTTAGGGACGAGTGGTTATCATCATATGCTGAGTTTAAAAGGTATTCCTTTTGAAAGTGAGCAGCATTTGCAGTTTGTTGACCAGTTATATGAAAAAATTAACTACTATGCATTAGAAGCGTCTTGTCAACTGGCTAGAGAAAAGGGGAGTTATGCTTATTTTCAAGGGAGTGATTATGATACGGGACTTTATTTTCAAAAGCGTCATTATCATTCTTCAAAGTGGCAAACATTACAGAAGGAAATTCATCAATATGGGTTACGTAATGGATATTGTATGGCGATTGCTCCAACGTCATCTACATCTATCATTGCAGGCACAACAGCAGCAGTTGATCCTATTATGAAGAAATTTTTTATTGAAGAAAAGAAAGGCAGCATGCTGCGTCGTGTAGCTCCTGATTTAAATCCAAAGACTTTCTGGCTATATAAAAACGCTCATTATATGGACCAAAACTGGATTATTCAAGCAGCAGGGATTCGTCAGCGTCATATTGACCAGTCCCAGTCCGTTAATATTTATATGACACAGGATTTTACTTTTAGAAAACTTCTGGATTTATATATTTTCGCAAGTGAGTGTCATGTCAAGACGCTTTATTATGTGAGAAGTCAATCTCTAGAGGTTGAAGAATGTGAATCATGTAGTGCATAAGGAGGAAATATGGAATTAAAAACAAAGGCATTGTTTAATGAAAAGGGAGATATTGATGTGCAAAAACGTCGTATGATTAATGGGA
The DNA here is from genome assembly GCA_944326805.1 of uncultured Massilimicrobiota sp. GTDB lineage: Bacteria > Bacillota_I > Bacilli_A > Erysipelotrichales > Coprobacillaceae > Allocoprobacillus. The sequence continues at coordinate 4,977 of CALVFK010000031.1, forward strand.
ATACGACGAATTTAAATGATTTTAATCATATGAAATATCAGTGGGTTCATGACTGGTATCGTCAAGCAATGAATAATTTCTGGATTCCAGAAGAAATTAATCTTTTGCAGGATATGAAAGATTATCGTTTATTAAAAGATGAAGAAAGAACAGCTTATGATAAAATTTTATCTTTTCTGGTTTTCTTGGATTCTTTACAAACAGCCAATTTACCACATATTGGTGAGTATATAACGGCTAATGAAATTAATCTCTGTTTAACGATTCAGGCGTTTCAAGAAGCTGTCCATTCACAAAGCTATAGTTATATGCTGGATACGATTTGTTCTCCAGCAAAGCGTGATGAAATTCTTTATCAATGGAAATATGATGAACATTTACTGAAACGTAATCAGTTTATTGGTGAACAGTATAATGCTTTCATCAAAAATCCTGATTCTTTCCATTTGATGAAAACACTCATGGCGAATTATATTTTAGAAGGTATTTATTTTTATAGTGGTTTTATGTTCTTTTATAATTTAGGGCGCATGGGAAAGATGCCTGGATCAACCCAGGAAATCCGTTATATTAATCGTGATGAAAATACGCATCTCTGGTTGTTTAGAAATATCATTTTAGAATTAGAAAAAGAGGAACCGGAACTTTTTACAGATGAATTGAAAGAGGTTTATCGAGGAATGATTTGTCGTGGCGTAGAAGAAGAAATAGCGTGGGCTCAGTATGTATTAGGTGATCGTATTGAAGGGTTGACAATGACAATGGTCAGTGATTATATTCGTTATTTAGGAAACTTACGTGCGACATCATTAAATTTTAAACCTTTATTTGATGGTTATGATAAGGAACCAGAATCTATGCAATGGGTAAGTTTATATAGTCAGGCCAATCAAATTAAAACAGATTTTTTTGAAGCGAAATCAACGGCTTATGCAAAATCAGCAGCTATTGAAGATGATTTATAAGAAAAGAAAGGAAGTTATCCTTTCTTTATTTTTTTGGCTTCTAGCCAAAGCATATGCAAAACTTCTAAAAGCATATTGCGTGTTTTGGGTTTTAATAAGGTAATTTCTTTGATAGCACTCATAATATGTTTGTAGGAAATATGGGATAAATCAGAAAAATTATAGATGTTTAAAGAATCAAAGAGAGAAAACATAGCTTCAACAAACTGATGTTTTTCTTCTAAACTTAATTTTTCTAAAAAGAGAATGACTTTAATCGCAAATTGTACACTTTCATATGATAATTCATCTGATTCAAAATGATGTGCTTGAAGTTGCCATGAAAAGGCATTATGCTGCATCATTCCTGTTTCATGACTCTTGACAACGGTGTAATTTTCTTCGTGCCCTAAAACAATTCCAAAAAAGGAATAATGCGGGATATAGCTATGGATGTAAGGAAGCATTTGATGATATGCGGGTGATTTGATAATCTCATCATGGAAACCAGGACCATCAAAGTTATCAATTCGAAAAATGCGTTTTTGAATATCTGTCTGGCAAAAACAACCAGCATAAATAGCGAGATTGCCTCCTTTAGAATGACCGACAAGCCATAAAGGACGTTGTTTTTGATACTGAAAATGTTTTTTGAAACGTTGCCATAAAGACATATCTATATAAGGATTTTTTAAATCTTCGATAAGTGAAGATGGGATTGAGAGTTTTGCGATATGTTCTAAAAAGTGAACAGAAGATTCTTGAGCTGGAACAATTTTTTCACATAACATCAAAAAATCTTCGTGCCATCCAATTAAGGAATCATCTGTTCCACGAAAGGCAATGACAATACGCCCATCTTCTAATAATAAAGCTAAAGCTGAAAATTGTTTAACCAGTTCTTTGTTGACATCATTGACATAATCAAGAACACGAATATTTTGATATCGAGGACTTGAAGCCATTTTTTTAAAGAGTTCATGACTAGGAATTTGAATTTTTTTGAGTTCCTCTTTGGAAAATAATTGATTTCTTTGGCTATATTTTTGATAAACTGTTGATAAAGAAGGATGATGTAAATGTTGAAGGATATCATCCAAATAAACATAGGCTAATTCACTAAAAATCAAAGCATCTATTTCGTTGTAAGGGAATTGGTTTGCTGGTAAATCACCACGTAAATCAACATAATTCAGGATTGTATTTACGTTCATGTCATCACTCCTTATCTTTGTATAAGGGAATATTTTACAGGATTTTTTTAATAAATGCAAATATCAATGAATAGAACTCGTTGCGAAAAATGTCAAAATATGATACTCTAACAAAAAGGATGTGTCGTCATGAAAAAGGTAGATAATAAATATTTACGTCGTATTGTATATAGTATTCAATTTTTAATGTCCATTGTTTTAGTTTCAACCATGTATTTTATTCAATTTGTACCAATCAAATATTTGATTATCACAGCAGTCATTTTGATTGTTTTGATGATTGGAGAGTATTTTTTGATTTTCTATAAGAAAAAAGGAAGTAAACGTTCTTTATTGACACAATTTTTAAGTCTGGTGTTAAGTTGTTTTATGATTGTTGGATCATTTTACATCTATAAAACAGGACAGGTTGTTGATTTATTGGCTGACGAACAATTTCAGACACGTGCTATTTCTGTCATTGTCTTAAAAGATTCCATTATTAAAAATGAACATCAATTACCAGATCACTTACTTTCACATGTGTCATATGTAGACGAAGCAACAATGGATTATACAGTGGCTCAAATTGAAGATGAGGTAGGACAAATTACATTAGAAGATTCATCAGATTTTCATCAGTTAGTCACGAAGCTTTATCAAAAAGATGTTGATGCCATCATTTTAGATGAAGCCTTTAGAAGTCTAGTTGAACAGGAAAAAGAACATTTTAATGAAGAAACACGTGTTATTTACCAGGTGAAACGTGATGAAGCTACTGTGAATGCGAAGAATGTGGATGTAACTCAAAAACCATTTTTAGTTTATATCAGTGGGAATGATGAATATGGTGATTTAACAACTGTTTCACGTAGTGATGTCAATATGCTGGTAGGTATTAATCCTGTGACACAACAGATTTTACTTATTAGTATTCCACGTGATACTTATTATCCATTACATCGTAATGGACAATATGACAAGTTTACACATACAGGTATGTATGGATTGCAAGAAAGTATTGATACATTGCAAGACATTGTTGACCAGGATATCAACTATTATGTTCGTATGAATTTTACGTCTTTTATGGATATTGTGGATGCCTTGGGAGGAATTACAGTGAATTCATCACAAGCGTTTACGACGAAGATAGGTGGGTATCATATTCAAGAGGGAGAAAATCATTTGAATGCAAAACAGGCTTTAGCCTTTGTAAGAGAAAGAAAATCGTTTGTTGATGGAGATTTTGCTAGAGGAAGAAATCAGCAACGTATGATTTCAGCAATTGTGAAAAAAGTTTGTTCACCAGCTATTTTAACTTCATTTTCAGACGTTTTGGATGCAGTCAGTCAGAGTATTGAAACAAATATGCAAAGTGATGAGATGAATGCTTTGGTTTCTATGCAGTTATCAGATATGCCAGATTGGGATATTCAATCTTATCAAATTACGGGAGACAGTGCTTCTATGCCTTGTTATTCGTTAGGAATGAATGCTTCAGTGATTATTCCACATGAATTATCTATTCAACAGGCTAGTGATTATATTGATCAGTTGATGGCTAATGAAAAAATTGAAACAGAATTAGGAGATTTACAACAATAGAAAGGATTTATATGAAAGATACAATTTTAGTTTACCGTTTACCAGAACATGTCCAATCAAAAATACAGAGTATTGGAAAGGATTTAGATATTTTTGTTGATGAAATTGATCCTCGTGATATTCATCAGACAATGGGATATTTACTTCATTTAGAAGGATATGAAAGACAATCGCAATCATCACTTTTAACAATGATGTCTGAACCTTTTGTATTTTTTGCATTTGAAAAAGATGATCAGCTTGAATTATTATTGCAGTTATTTCGTTTAAAAGGAATTCCTTTTATTCCTTATAAAGCTATTTTGACACAACATAATGTCAATTATACATTTTCTCAGTTGTATCAAAGTGTTGAAAAAGAATATTTATATATGACTCAAAAACCTCAATAGAGGTTTTTTATCTTATGAAAAATCCTAAGCAGTTGCATGCTTAGGATCACAAGTTAAATTCATTTTCAGTTTTCTTAATGTTTCTGTATCTTTGTTACTTAAAATAACAGTTGAGTGAATTTCACAGTCTTTTAATAAAGGGAGAGCTTCCAGACATTTTTTAGCGTTTTGATCTTGAGCAGAAGCAATCGTTAAAGTGAGTAAGACTTCATCAATATCTAAAAGAGGCGTTTTCATATTTAAATAATCATTTTTTAAAGAAAGAATAGAATGTAACATCGTTGGAGAAATCAATTCAATATCTTGATCGATTCCAGCCAAATATTTTAATGCATTTAACATAGCCGCACTAGAAGCGCGTAATAATGATGACGTTTTTCCACTGATTAAATGCCCGTCATTTAATTCAATCGCACAGACAGGACCTTGGCGTGTCTGTGCTACTTCTCTAGCAATAATAGCACACTTACGATTTTTAGCATCTACTCCTGCCTGAGAAAGCAGCATTTGCATTTTTTCTAAAGACTGGTCGTTGATTTTTCCCATTAGATAATCGACTTGGGCATGATAATAACGACGGACAATTTCACGACAGCTGGCATCTTTAGCAGCTTCATTATCAATGATGGCATAACCTGCCATATTAACACCCATATCGGTTGGAGAAGCGTAAGGTGATTCTCCAAATATTTTTTTAAACATGGTATTTAACACCGGGAAGATTTCAATATCACGATTGTAATTGACAGTTGTTTCCCCATATTTTTCAAGATGGAATGGATCAATCATATTGACATCATTAAGGTCTATTGTGGCAGCTTCATATGCCAGATTCACAGGATGTTTTAAAGGCAGATTCCAGATTGGGAAAGTTTCAAATTTCGCATATCCAGCACGAATACCATGTAAATGCTCGTGATATAACTGTGATAGACATGTTGCCATTTTTCCAGAACCAGGACCAGGTGCTGTTACAACGACTAAAGGTTTTGTTGTGATAATATAATCGTTTTTGCCAAATCCTTCTGGTGAAATAATATGATCAACATTATGCGGATAGTTTTCAATTGGATATTGCATAAAGACTTTGATTCCACGTTTTTCTAATTTGGTTTTAAAGGTATCCGCTGAGTTTTGATGCTGATATTGTGTGATTGTGACACTTCCAACATATAAACCGACATGTTCATATTCATTGATTAATCGTATCACTTCATCATCATAAGAAATGCCTAAATCTCTTCTCATTTTATGTCTTTCCAGATCCTTTGCACAAACAGCGATGATAACTTCTACTTTATCTTTTAAAGTCAATAACATTTTGAGTTTGCTGTCAGGTTCAAAACCGGGTAAAACGCGAGAAGCATGGGTATCATCAAAAAGTTTACCACCAAACTCTAAATAAAGCTTGTTGTCAAATTGTTCAATTCGTTCCTGGATATGTTTTGATTGTAGTTCTACATATAATTCATTACTAAAGGCTTTTTTCATTTTTCTCACTCCTAGACAACATTATATAGAAAATGAATTGAAGATAAAGAAAATAATAAAAAAATATTAAGTCAATAAATATTGATAATTATAATGAGATAGGAGTCCTTTTGAATGTTGTTATTGTATGAAAAATATGGTATATTGTAAAAGATAAAAGAGGTAAAGGAGTCTTATTATGTTTAATATGGTCTTTTTAAAAATTGTTTTGAATTTTCTCGTGAGTTTTATTTTCGTTTTGGCAGTAATGCCTAAGGCTATCCAATATTTAAAGAAGTTGAAATTTGGACAGGTTGAAAGAGAAGAAGGACTACAATCACATAAAGCCAAAGGTGGTACACCAACAATGGGAGGAACTGTCTTTATTTTATGTGCCATTATTGTTGTTTATATTCTCAATATCACTTCGTTAAAAAATCCGTATATTCATTTATTGACATTTGCTTTTTTAGGATTTGGACTGGTAGGATTTATTGATGATTATTTGATAGTCGTGAGAAAGACAAATGAAGGTTTAAAGCCATTATACAAATATACTTTGCAATCTGTAGTTGCAGTGGCTTTTTATGTTTTGGCAAAAGTGTTTATTCCTCAATTCGATACTGCTATTTCCATTCCTTTATTACATATTGAAGTAGATATAGGGTGGTTATATCCTGTCCTTGTGTATTTTATGTTTACTGCAGGCAGCAATGCAGTAAATTTGACAGATGGGCTGGATGGTCTGGCAACAGGTTTATCTATGATATCTATTTCTGTTTTTGTTATTTTTGCGATTATGAATAAAGATTATGAAATTGCTATTTATGCTATGGCAGTGATTGGAACATTGCTTGGATTTATGTGTTTTAATTATCATCCAGCACGTATATTTATGGGTGACACAGGATCGTTGGCGCTTGGTGGTTTTTTAGCAGCTTTAGCTGTTTTAACACGTCAAGAATTATTATTTATTTTAATTGGTGGTGTTTTCTTAGTTGAAACATTATCTGTTATCATTCAAGTTGTATCCTTTAAAACAAGAGGAAAACGTGTATTTAAAATGGCACCAATTCATCATCATTTTGAAATGCTGGGATGGACGGAACAGCAAGTTGTGATTTCTTTTTGGTTTTTAGGATTTATTTGTGGGATTATTAGTATTGTCTTAGGAGTTATGTAATATGTTAAAAGGAAAAAAAGTCTTGGTTTTAGGATTGGCTAAAAGTGGCAGGGCGGCAGTAGAGCTGCTTGATGCAATGCATGCTACGATTACAGTGAATGAATTTGCAACAAAGGATCATATTGATTGTTATGATGAATATGTAGCAAGAGGTATTGAAATGATTGTTGGGGGACATCCCGATGAACTGTTTGAAAGAGATTTTGATTTTGTGGTTAAAAATCCGGGAATTAATTATCATAAACCTTTTGTCTTGAGATTAAAAGAAAGAGGAATTCCTGTTTATACTGAAATTGAACTGGCTTATCAGGTAGCTCAAATGCAAAATTATATTGCGATTACAGGGACGAACGGAAAAACAACAACAGTCACATTAATTGATGCGATTTTAAGACAAGTAAAACACAAGGTTTGTCTGGCAGGAAATGTAGGGACTCCTTATTCTGCTTTGGTATTAAAGAATCAACTCATGAGCCATAGTGGGTATGATGTTGTTTTGGAAATGTCTAATTTTCAATTGTTAGACATTGCTAAGTTTCATCCACATATCTCTACAATTATTAATTTAACACCTGATCACTTAGATTACATGGCTTCTCTAGATGAATACTATGCATCAAAGACACGTATTTATATGAATCAGACAGAGGATGATTATTTTATTGAAAATTTAGATGATGATATCTTACAATCTTATTTAAAAAAATATCCAGTGCCAGCTAAAAGAGTGACTTTTTCGTTGAACAAAGAAGCGGACTGTATGATTCAAAATCAGGCTATTTATTATCAGGGAAAACATGTCATTGATTTAAACGAAATCAAGATTGTTGGAAAACATAATATTCAAAATATGATGATTGCGATTATTGCCTGTGCTTTAAGTCATGTATCACTGGAAGATATTCATCGAGGTTTAGCTGCTTTTCAAGGGGTTGAACATCGTATTGAATTTGTAAGAGAATATCAAGGTGTGAAATATTATAATGATTCTAAAGCGACGAATACTGATGCTGCTATTATTGCTTTGAAAGCTTTTAATCAACCTGTGATTTTATTGATGGGTGGTCACGAAAAAGGATTGGATTTATCTGAGATGTCAACTTATCAATCTTGCATTTCATCATTAATTTGTTTTGGTGAAGCTAAGGAAAGATTTGCAAAAGAAATGCACTGTCCTCAAACATATGTTGTCGATCATATGAAAGATGCTGTGATGAAGGCAAAGGAAATTGCTAAAGATGGGGATATTGTTTTGTTGTCACCTTCAACAAGTTCATATGATGAATTTAGTGGCTATGAGGAAAGAGGAAAGGTTTTTAAAGAAATTGTTCATCGTTTTGAGTAAATAAGAAGATACGTTAGTGTATCTTCTTTTTTGATGTTTCTTTTCATATAGTGAAATAATGGGGGTGTCACCATGAAAACAAAGAAAATTGTTGCTTTAACTGTTATTATTGTTATGATTGGTTTAATAAGTGTTTATAGTTCTTCACATATCTGGGCATTTTATAAGTATGATGATGCTTTTTATTATATGAAAAGACAGGTTATTTTTGCATGTTTGGGTTTTGTTGCTATGTTTGTGACATCACGTATTGATTATCATTTGTATAAAAAATATTATCGTTTGATTTTAATAATCTGTTTTGTATTATTGATTCTTGTTTTAATACCGGGAATTGGTGTTGTTAGAGGTGGCAGTCGCAGTTGGTTTCATTTAGGTTTTTTTGCATTACAACCAAGTGAATTATTTAAAATAGGGATCATTATTTATACAGCGGTATATATTGAAAAGCATTATTATCAGATGAAAAAAATTCGTTATAGTTTCAAAGTTTTACTGATGATGGGGCTAGGTTTTTTATTGATAATGATGCAACCGGATTTTGGTAGCGCTGTTGTTATGGCGTGTGCTATCGTTGTTATGATGATTGTGTCACCTTTTCCATTTCGTTATTTTGTTGGTTTAGGAATTGTTGGTGTTATTGGAATTATGATTATGATTTTGTCAGCCCCTTATCGTATGGAACGTATTCTTTCTTTTTTAGATCCCTTTCAAGATCCTTTAGGAAGTGGTTTTCAAGCGATTCAGGCTTTATATGCGATTGGACCAGGAGGACTTTTGGGTGTTGGGTTTGATCAAAGTATTCAAAAACATTTTTATTTACCAGAACCACAGACCGATTTTATTTTTGCGATTGTTGCTGAAGAATTTGGCTTTTTAGGAGGCATTATTTTAATTGGACTTTATACAAGTTTATTGAAAACAATATTGAAAATGAGTCAAAATGTTCCTGATTTGTTTGGAAGTTTTTTGATGATTGGCATTATTTCTATGATAGGTATTCAAACCTTAATTAATTTAGGTGTAGTCGTAGGGCTTTTTCCAGTGACAGGAGTGACATTGCCTTTAATGTCCTATGGAGGCACAAGTCTGGTTATTACATTAATGAGTCTAGGAATTTTAATTAATATCTCGAAATCTTGTCGGGATGTGTTATAATGAGA
>CALVFK010000032.1 GCA_944326805.1 uncultured Massilimicrobiota sp.
TTTGTTTTTAATAATGATTCAACTTCTTTTAATTTTTCATTCTCTTCTTCAGTAGGATTTTCTGGATCACTCATAGAGACTTTAATTAAAGAAATCATTCGAGGTGTTGCCTGTTGATAATAATCGTCAAAGACTTCATCAAAGTGATCATTGACATATTTCTTTAAGAATTCAGCATACTGTAAAGGCTGAATTAAAGAATCTCGATATTCATCCATATTTTTAACACCTGTTGATTCTAAAGCGCTCTGTAATTCTTCTTGAGCAGTATCACCATACTGATTTTCATAATTCGTTTCAATATTTTCAATCAATTCATCAGCATTTTCTTCCATATCATCAGTTGCTGGGAAATTTTGACGGATTAACTGATCTAAAACATAAGAAAACAAAGCCTGTTTTCCTTGAGTCGATGAAGCTAAATCTTGATAAAGATCGTCAGCTAAAAGATTTGTTTTGTCAATAGCAGCAACAACATCTTTTCCATCTTCTTGAACAGTTTTTGAACTACAGCCACTTAATAAAAGAATGCCAGCAAGCGCAAAACTCATTAGCTTTTTTTGTTTCATAAGAACCTCCTTGATATAAACAATATTATTATACACAATCTTTAGATTTTTTCAACTTTTGTAGGCAAGAACACAAAATTTACGATGATTTTACCATAATATATAGTGTGCATAGGAGGAATGATTATGAATGAACATTTAGATAGTTTGACAAGTGAAATGATTATCGCATTATGTCTATTTATCATTATTATATTATTTATGTTTATAAAGGGGGAATGGATATGTTAGCACATCAGGGATCATTTACACTTATTTTAGTCCTGTTTATTTTATTAGTAATTATTTGTGGTATTTGTTAGAAAAAGGCAGCAATTGCTGTCTTTTATACATAAAAAGAGGCAATAATAAATTTAATTATCGTATTACTTGACTGAATAAGCAAATTACGTAAAATATATCTTCGAAAGGGGCGATTTTATGTCGACTTTAAAAATAGAAAATCTCCATGTAGAAGTAGGAGAAAAAGAAATTTTAAAAGGATTAAATTTAGAAATTCATACAGGTGAAGTTCATGCGATTATGGGTCCTAATGGAAATGGAAAATCAACTTTACTTTCTACCATTATGGGACATCCTAAATATAAGGTTACAAATGGAAAAATCACACTTGATGGACAAGACGTGTTGACAATGAGTGTTGATGAACGTGCGAGAGCAGGATTGTTTTTAGGAATGCAATACCCTCAAGAAATTCCAGGTATTACAAATTCTGACTTTTTAAGAGCAGCTATTAACGCGAAAAGAGAGGAACCTATTTCTTTATTTAAATTTATTCGTATGTTAGATAAAAATATTGAAGAATTAGGAATGAATGAAAATCTTGCACATCGTTATTTGAACGAAGGTTTTTCTGGTGGTGAAAAGAAACGTAATGAAATCTTACAGATGAAACTTTTACAACCACGTTTTGCATTATTAGATGAAATCGATTCTGGTTTAGATGTTGATGCTTTAAGAATTGTGGCAGGAGCAATCAATTCTATGCGTAGTGATGACTTTGGTTGTGTGATGGTTTCACATTATGAAAGAATGTTTGAACTGGTACAGCCAACACATGTTCATGTTTTGGTACAGGGACAGATTGTGATGAGTGGTGGATATGAATTGATTGAAAAGATTGATCAGGAAGGTTATGAATGGGTTAAAGAATTAGGTTATGAAATTGAACAAAATGAAAGACAACCTATTATTTTAGAAGCTTGTGGAAAAAAAGGACAATAAAATGATATCAGAACAATTGCTTACTAAGATTAAACCATTTATTGACCTGCAACAACCTCAATCTTATTATCTGATTCTTTCATCAAAGACAGCTTTTCAAATGCAGTTACCACAGGATGTTTTTTACCAGGAAGGTATTTTAACTTTTAAAAATAAACAGCCAGTGACTTTTTATATGATTTATGATGGGCAAGAAGATTTACATATTGAAATGCATTTTCAATCTTATAGTCAGGTTGATTTGATAGAAGTGAAACAACTTGAAGTGAATTGTCAGTTACATAAAACTATGTATCTTGAAGAAGGGGCAACAGTTCATGTCTTTAGCGAAAATATGTCAAAATCAGCTCAATCATATGAAGATGTCTATTTAAAATCTTATGCCACTTGTCAATATGGTTATTCGGAATTGTCAGATGATGCTTTTGAAGGAATTTATCATTTTTATTTGGATGGAGAAGAAGCTTCAGTAAAAGTGCGTACAGCCATTCTTGCTAAGGATAGAGAAAGCAAACATTATGAAATTCTTATTCAACATAATCAACCTATGACACATGGACAAATGGATAATTATGGTGTTGTCAAAGATGAAGGAAAATTAGTCATTGATGGGATTGGGACGATTACGAAAGGACAGCACGGCTCTGCATCTCATCAGACAAATAAAATTATGATGTTTGATGCCTCTTGTCAGGCTAGTGCGAATCCTTATTTATATATTGATGATTATGATGTTCAAGCTTCTCATGCAGCGGCAGTAGGAAAAATGGATGAAGAACACCTTTACTATCTTCAAAGTCGAGGTTTAAGTAAAAAACAGGCTATGCAACTTATTACTTATGGATATTTAATGCCTGTTGTAGAAGTTATTGATAATGAAATGATGAAAAAACATTTTGAACAATCCTTATCAAAGGTAGGTGCTTAGAATGTTTGATGTCAATCAAATCAGAAAAGATTTTCCTATGTTAAATGGCAAAAAGATGCAGGGACATCCATTGATTTATTTGGATAATGGCGCAACAACATTAAAACCACAAGTTGTTATTGAGAGTGTGTGTGATTATTTAACAAATTATTCTGGAAATGCACATCGTGGAGATTATGATTTATCCCATGAAGTTGATGAGCATTATGAAAAAAGTCGAGATATTGTTCGACAATTTATCAATGCAAAACGAAAAGAAGAAATTGTTTTTACTTCAGGATCAACAGATTCTTTAAACATGATTGCCTATGGCTATGGATTAACGCATTTAAAAGCCAATGATGAAATTTTAATTACTGTTGCTGAACATGCTTCTAATACTTTGCCATGGTTTGATGTTGCACGTTTAACAGGAGCATCTGTTCATTATATTGATTTAGATGAAACAGGACGTTTGACTTTAGAAAATGTTCAAAAAGCTGTCAATGAAAACACAAAAATTATTGCTGTGGCGGAAGTAACGAATGTGCTTGGATATCAGGCACCGATGAAAGATATCTGCCAGTTTGCACATGAGCGTGGAATTGTGGTTGTGGTTGATGGTGCCCAAAGTGTTCCTCATCAAGTCACTGATGTTCAAGAGACTGATATAGATTTCTTAGCTTTTTCAGGACATAAAATGTGTGGACCTACGGGTATTGGCGTCATGTATGGGAAATATGACTTATTAAAAGATATGAAACCGACACGATTAGGTGGTGGTTCCAATTCACGTTATAACAGTTGTGGTGTTGTAACTTTAAAAGACCCACCTTATCGTTTTGAAGCAGGAACCCCTCATATTGAAGGGGCCATTGGCCTTGGGGCAGCTATGCAGTATTTGATGAAAATAGGTATGAATCATATTCATGAATATGAACAGGAACTGAGACAATATTGTATACAAAAAATGCTGCAACTGGATAATGTTGAAGTCTATAATCCTCATTCTATGGGAGCTATTGCATTTAATATTAAAGGCGTTTTTTCACAGGATGCTGCCAGTTTGTTTAACAGTTATGGGATTGCTATTCGTGCAGGACAGCATTGTGCGAAAATTTTAGATGAATTTTTAAAAGTTTCAACAACTCTACGTGCTTCGTTTTATTTCTATAATACGAAAGAAGAAATTGACGCTTTTATTGAAGTATGTAAAAAAGGAGATGATTTTTTAGATGCATTCTTTAAATGATCCTCAATTATTGAGAGAAATTATTATGGATCACTATGAACATCCACGTAATCGTGGGCTTGTGGATGATGATTCTTATTTGAAAATTAATATGAATTCCCAAACATGTATTGATAATTTAGATATTCAAGTCAAATTTGATGGCGATAAAATTGAAGATGTGCGCTATGATGGTGAAGCCTGTGCAATTTGTACATCTTCAACATCTATTATGAGTGAACTTGTCAAAGGAAAAACAAAACAGGAAGCACAAAAAATCATTGATAATTATATGAATATGATTTATGAAAAAGATTATGATCCAGAAATTTTGGAAGAAGCTATTGCTTTTCAAAATACATATAAACAGGCTAATCGTATTAAATGTGCAACGCTTGGCTGGAGTGGATTAGTCGCATTGATGAAAGAAAGTGAGGAATAGATATGGCAACTATAGATATGGATATTCCTTCAATAAAAAATGATTATGATTTTAAAGATGAAGACGTATCAGTCTTTAAGACACCTAAAGGTTTAAATGAAGACATTGTCAGAGAGATTTCAGCCATAAAAAAAGAACCGGAATGGATGTTGGAATATCGTTTAAAATCTTTAAAATGTTTCTTAGAAAAACCAATGCCAACATGGGGTGTTGATTTAAGTCAGATGAATTTTGATGAATATACATATTATAATCGTCCAAGTGACCATTTGTCTGATAAATGGGATGAAGTCCCTGAAACAATTAAAAACACCTTCAATAAGTTAGGGATTCCTGAAGCTGAACAAAAGTTTTTAGCTGGAGCTTCAGCACAATATGAATCTGAAGTTGTTTATCATAACATGCTGGAAGAAGTTAAAGAAAAAGGAGTTATTTTCTTGGATATTGATAGTGGTTTAAGAGAATATCCAGAAATCTTTAAGAAATATTTTGATACAGTTATTCCTTATAATGATAATAAGTTCTCTGCTTTAAATGGAGCAGTCTGGTCAGGTGGTTCATTTATATACGTTCCACCAGGTGTGAAACTTGATAAGCCTTTACAGTCTTATTTTAGAATTAATAGTGAACGAATGGCACAGTTTGAAAGAACTTTGATCATTGTAGATAAAGGATCAGATATTCATTATGTAGAAGGATGTACAGCACCATCTTATTCTAAAGATTCTTTACATGCTGGTGTTGTGGAAATTGTTGTTTTAGAAGGAGCGAAATGTCGTTATACAACGATTCAGAACTGGTCTAAGAATATTTATAATCTTGTGACACAACGTGCCAAAGTCTATAAAAATGGATCAATGGAATGGGTTGATGGTAACATAGGTTCGGCTGTCACTATGAAATACCCAACTTGTGTTTTGGCTGGTGAAGGTGCAAAAGGGACATGTATAACGATTGCTGTAGCTGATAGTCATCAGATTTTGGATTCGGGTGCAAAAATGATTCATTTGGCTCCTCATACATCTAGTCAGATTATTTCTAAATCAATTTCTCGTAATGGTGGGAAAGTGAATTATCGTGGTCTTGTCAGACATCAAAAAAATGCTATTGATTCAAAAAGTAAGGTAGAATGTGATACATTGATCTTAGATGAACAATCTACAAGTGATACTGTACCTACAAATATGATGTTGAATAATGAATCCATTATTGAACATGAAGCAACAGTATCTAAAGTTTCTGAAGATCAGCTTTTCTATCTGATGAGTCGAGGTCTCACAAAAGAACAGGCAACAGAAATGATAGTGATGGGCTTTATTGAACCATTCTCAAGGGAATTACCAATGGAATATGCAGTTGAACTCAACCAGCTTATTAAACTGGATATGGGAGAAAACAGTATTGGATAAACAACTGTTACGTAAGATTATGAAAGAAAAACGTCTGGCACTTACATCACAGACGTTTTCTTTATATAATCAACAAATAATCTCTAAGGTATTAACTCATCCTCGAGTTCAAGCAGCCAAAATCATTGGTTGTTATGTATCTTTACCTCGTGAAGTAGATACCTTAGCGATTATTCAGAGTTTGTTATTACATAAACGTGTATGTGTTCCTAAAGTAGAAGGTTCACAAATGAATTTTTATGAAATTCATTCGCTTGATGAACTTCATTCAGGATGTTTTCATGTCCTTGAACCTATAACATCACATTTCATAGACCCTGGTGATATTGATTGTATGCTTGTTCCTTTGTTGGCTTATGATCAAAACAACTATCGTGTTGGCTATGGAAAAGGTTATTACGATCGTTATTTTCAAAGAAATTTTCGTGGCTATAAGATAGGTTTGGCCTTTTCTTTTCAATATGTCGATCATATTGATTATGATGTATACGATGAGCCTTTAGATGAGATTATTCATGAAATGTCATAGTGATATGACATTTTTTGATATGAGAAACATATAATGTTTTGGTGAAAGAGAATGAAAAAGTGGATCATTACTGTTGTTGTTTTATGTATATTAGTGATGGCTGGAATGGGAACCATTTATATACAGTTGATTCCTCTTATTAAAAAATATGGTCAGATGGAAATAGAACGTTTTAACCAGTTAGTCATTTCACACAGTTATTTTACAGATCAAAAACAATATGATGAGCTGGTGATTATTGAAAGAAATGAAGAAAATGAAATTGCATTGCTTGATTTCGATATGGTTAAAGTGAATCAATTAGCCAATAGAATTGTTCTGGATATAGAAAACATATATTCACAAATAGAAAATGGCACATATCAGGCTCAAGATGAAAGTTATTACCAACGACGCATGGAAGAAGTCAGCCAGACTGGTATCATTGCTTCACTTTCTTTGAATACCCTTTTTCATCTTCCTTCTTTTTTAATGTTGCCATCCATCCCATTAACATATAAACATTTGTCCAGTGTCGGTAGCAGCATTTCAAAAACAATTGAAAATTATGGTGTTAACCATGTTATGATTGAACTTTCCATTGATATTAAAATGAATATAGCCATGGTTTATCCTTTTTTTGAACAATATCATACTCAGGTTATTTCTATTCCTATTTTATTAGAAATTTTTCAAGGGCAAGTTCCTTTGGTTTATTCCTCATAGAAAGAAGAATGCAAGTGCAAGAATTTTTAAAAATGTATTATCATATTGATAGCTCTTTAGATTCAACTGGTTATTTCTACGTTGATGGACATCTTTATTATTTATCACTGGTTCCAGAACCTCAAGAATTTTTAAATCGTTATCATTATTATCGTTATTTGATGCATCAATGTGACATGAAGGGTTATGAAATTGTTAGAAATATTTATCAGGAATTATTCACACAAGGTTATGTTTTACTGCTTTATCAAAAAGATCATTTCTCATTAAAGCAATACATTCATCAGACAATGATGATCTATCCATTTCCAAAATTAAAAGTTCAGCAGATTAAAGAACAATGGATTTGTAAGATTGATCAGGCTAGAGAAAAAGTCAAAGACTATGCTTACAGTTTTAAACATGATCAAGATATTATTTCACTCATTTATTATTATTGTGGTCTTGGAGAAAACAGTATTAATATTTTAAATGATATCTTACAGATTGATAAACAGGCTTCTTTGCCTATGTCTTTATCTTTAACACAACCTTTTTTTGAATATGTTTATGAACTCCTGAATCCCTGCTGTTATATTTTTTCAACACGTATGAGACATCTTTCATGCTTAGTATCAAGTCAAATAATCACATATGTTCAATTACAAAATATATTAGAAACGCATTATTTTGATGTGTATGAAATCATTTATTTATATGCCAGAATGTTATATCCTTCTTATTTTTTTGAATGCTTACTGCAAGGTTTACTTGATGAAAAAAAGGTTGCATTTTTTTATCAGCAAATGAAACAAAGTCAGGATATGTATGCACAAATGTATAGGATTCTATCTTTTTATGTGACTCTACCTAAAATCAGTTGGATAAATTGTTGAAATATGGTATAATATTGCACAGTTAGTTGAGAGGGTTGTCGTATGGATTTAATTAATAGTATAAAAAGAAATGAAAGTATAAGAGAGTCACTGATTCGTTTGAAAGCATCGTCTCAATGTGATTCTTTACTTCAAAAAGATCAACAATTGAAACAGAAATTAATTGAATTTTTATCTCATGAAGATCCTAAAGTGCGTAAAAATAGTGCCATATTACTTGGAAAATATACCAATACTGTCAATATATTATTAGATGCTTATGATCAAGAACAAACAGAATATGTCAAAGAAGCCTATCTGACTGGAATTGCCCAGCAAGATTGTCGTGCCTATATTCAAAGATTAAAAGAT
Source organism: uncultured Massilimicrobiota sp. (assembly GCA_944326805.1). GTDB lineage: Bacteria > Bacillota_I > Bacilli_A > Erysipelotrichales > Coprobacillaceae > Allocoprobacillus. The sequence continues at coordinate 8,243 of CALVFK010000032.1, forward strand.
ATTCAAAATCAATTGATTCATGCTTCTGAAATGACAAAACACATTCAAGCACAATTAAAGATATTGAATCCCCTGATTTTAAAAAATCAGGTACATAAACGTAAAATCATTAAATTAAAACATGAACCTGTAGATGTTGTTTTAACATCTTTACCTTATTATCAGTTTGTTTTATTTGAATCTGTTTTACATTTAAAATATAAACCAGTGACACAAGGGGTTCTGGTACGTACAGATTCTTTATACGATCTTTTAAATATTAGAACTTATCATGATATGTTGATTCCCTTAGCTGGTGCTACTGGATTAAATATTAATTTGGATAGTATTATGGCTGGTTTTCAAAGATGTCATTTAGAAACGATTTTAGATAAGCTTTATGATGATCATTCATTGTTTTATTTTAGAGTTGCAGATGAAACAAGGGAAAAACATCCAGACTTGATTAAAAAAGTATCACAGAAAATATTTGAGCTTTATCCAGATCGTTTGTTGAATACAACTGAAGGTTATGATATTGAAATTGTTCTTAGAGAAATGAAAAAAGATAAAGTTAACGCTTATTTAAGATTAACACATTTAAAAAGTTCTCGTTTTGAATATCGCCGTGAAATCATTTCTAATTCAATGCAGCCTTATATTGCTGCAACGCTTGTACAACTTGCTAAACCTTATATGAAAGAACAAGGAAAGGTGCTTGATCCTTTTGTGGGGTGTGGGACTTTATTGATTGAAAAAAATTATGTTGTGCCTTCAAAATTTGCGATGGGAATAGATGTTTTTGGTAAAGGAATTGAAGCAGCAAGAAAGAATAGTAAAGCAGCAGGACAAAACATTTATTTTGTGCATAAAGATGCCCTGCGTTTTGTAAATAATGAAATGTTTGATGAAATCATTACAGATATGCCAACTTTACCTCAGATGAACGATCCTCAATTATTGCATGAGCTCTATGACCGTTTCTTTGCTCGTATTCATCGTCTTGTCAAACCAAAAGGTTATGTTTTTCTATATACAAGTGAAATCTCACTGGTACGTAAAAATTTAAGATTGCAGGAAGGCTATCTCACACTCGTTGAACATTATGAAATTCCTCGAGGAAAAAATATGTTTTATTTCTTTATTATGCAGTTAAAATAACCTACATCATGTGGGTTATTTTCCATATTCAATGAAAGGAGTTAATCGATGTCTATTTTATTCTTTTTCATTCTTATTCCACCTATTTTGTATTTTCAGTTTTATGTTCGAAGAATCATGCTATGTTTTTATCCTCATCAAAACATATTCATAAGTCTTTTTGGCTGGATGCTTGCTTTGCTTTTTGTTTTACCAGCATATAATCTTTTTCGTTTTTGGGCTGTTGTTGTTTATCATTTGTTTGCTTTTGCATTGATCTGTGATCTTGTGATGTGGATTTTACATCAAAGAAAAGTTCATAATATATTGTTAAATAAGATTTATCGTTTAGGAGTGATTCCATTACTTTGTTTAGTCATTCTTTTAGGATATGCTTATTATCATATGCAAGATGTGCAAACTGTTCATTATACAGTTACAACATCGAAATCATTATCAAAAGATTATACAATCGCTTTTATAAGTGATTTACATTTTCCTACGACCATGAATCAAAAACAGCTCCAGCAATATTGTCAAGATATATCTAAAGAAAAACCGGATCTTGTTTTGCTGGGTGGAGATATTGTTGATGAAAGAACATCATTTCAGGAAATGAAACAAACATTTGAAACATTATCAACAATTGATAGTCAATATGGTATTTATTATGTATATGGTAATCACGATCAAGCTTTATATGTTGAAGAACCTGCTTTTACACCAGAAATGTTGGAACAGACAATAGAAGATTGCCATATTCATATTTTGTGTGATGAAGTGGTATCGATTCATGATGAACTTGTCTTGATTGGACGTGATGATCGTAGTCATCAAAGACTTCCTTTAGAAACAATAATCGAAGATATATCTCATGATAAGTTTTTATTGTTGATGGATCATCAGCCAGTAGACTTAGAAAAAAATAATCAGCTTGGGATTGATTTGCAAGTATCTGGACATACACATGGTGGACAGATTTTTCCTGTAGGTATTTTAAGTCAGTGGCTGGGCTTTGGTGAAATGAATTATGGTTATCGCCAACTGTCTTCTATGCAAGTCATTGTTTCATCAGGTATTGCAGGATGGGGTTATCCTTTAAGAACAGGTTCTCAATCAGAATATGTGATGATTCATATACAAAGTCATCATTGATAGAAAGAGATAGGTTATTAAAACTTATCTTTTTTTATGCTTTTGATTGAAAATAATATATTTAAGTATTACAATATATTTAGTAATACTAAATAGAAAAGAAGTGATTCAATGAATGAAAGATATGAACGACAATTAAAGAAAGGAATTTTAGAAATATTAGTTTTACAACTTCTTTTAAAAGAAAAAATGTATGGTTATCAAATGATCTTATGTATGAAAGAAAAGAGTCAAGGCATGTTTGAGATGAAAGAAGGAACACTTTATCCTATATTATATCGTTTAGAAGATGATGGACTTGTAGAAAGTCAATGGAGTGTACCTCAAAATAAAGAATCATCTCGAAAATATTATTGCTTAACTGAAAAAGGAAAAGAACAATTAAAGGCTCTTAAATTATTATGGAAAAGATATGTCAAAGCAGTTGATGAAATATTAGGAGATGAGGATAATGAATAAAAAACAATATATTAAAAAAGTTATAAGATTATTGGGATGTTCTCGACAACAGAAAAGAAAGATTCAGCTGGATTTAGAAAACGATATCGAAATGGCGTTGAAACAGGAAGAATCTTTAGAAGATATTATACAAAGAATGGGAACACCAGAAGAAGTGGCACGAGAGTTTAATGAAAATATGGGTGTGCAACCACCTCGTTCACATAAAAAAATGATTATCATTATCATAGGCATTCTTGTTGGTGTGGGCTTAGCTGTTTTTCTATTTATACGTTCTATGATTCCAGAGTATACTGACCTTCAAGATTCTTCTCATTTTCAACAAGAACAAGTAGCTCAAATCATGGCAGAAGTCATTTTAGATGTTTCACCTTTAGATGAACAAAGTTTGATTGAACGTTGCGATGAAACAATGGCACAAACTTTAACAGAACATTCGTTAAGTGAAGCCTTAGAGTCATTAGGTGAATTAGGCAATTTTCAGCGTATTACAAGCGAAAGATATGTTGAAGTGAATCAAAATGGTTATATTTGTGTTGTTGGTGAAATTGTTGCATTATATCAAAAAAGAAGTGTGACTTATACGATTACACTTGATCAAAATTACCAGTTAGCGGGGTTATACATGAAATGAAAGAAAATATAACATCTTTAATCCTAGCAATAGCATGTTTTGTGATAGCAAAGGCACATTTTAAAGGAAATGTATCTTCTATTCATAGCTATCATCTTAGACGTATTCAAGAAGGAAATCTTAAGGACTATGCCAAAACAATGGGGACAGGTATGTTAATAATTGGTCTAGGTTGTTTGATGAATCTTTTGGCTCGTTTATTTCATTTATTTATATTAGGTAAAATAGGTGTGGTCATTGGACTTGTTGTCGGGATTGTTATGATGATCTATGCTCAGATGAAATATAATCATGGTATCTTTTAGGAGGAAATTTTATGGGTATCATTTTATTTATTATATTTTTGATAGTATCGCTTTTGTTGTTGATGGGGAAAGGAAGCTTTTTAATTGCTGGATATAATACAGCCAGTGCAAAAGAAAAAGCACAATATAATGAAAAAAAGTTATGTCGTATTGTAGGTGTTGGTCTACTGATAATGACCTTAGGGATAGGTTCATTGATGATTTTTGACTCTCTTGGGCTTTATTTGTTGATTGGTTCATATGTTATAGGAATCGCTATTATTTTGATAGGAAGTCAATTTGCCACTATTGTTCCAGTTAAAAAATTAAATCGTTCACTGATAGGAAGTATGATAACTGTTTTATTGATAAGTGGATTGATATGTTTTGTGATGTTTACAGGAAATATTCAAATTGAATATCAAAGCACTTCACTACAATTGTCTGGTTCACTTGTTTCGACATCTCAGGTGAATTATAAGGATATTGTTCAAGTAGAATATCGTGAAGATTTTGATGTTGGAAGAAAAAAGAATGGTGTAAATAATGCAAAAATTGAAGCAGGAAGATATGAAAATGATGAACTAGGAACTTACCGTTTGTATAGCTATACAAATAGTCCCACTTATATTTTGATAGAAACGAAAGAGGGATGGTATGCTATAAGTGATCAGACAGAAAAACAGACATTCAAGCTTTATCAAAAATTGCAATCTATACTAAAATAACGTGGCTTAGCCACGTTATTTCTATTATTTGTAGAATAAAGAGAAGAATTTTGAAAAACTCGCACAATTAAAATAATTCTCGCATTTCACCCAAGAAGGGCAAGTTTTAGGTTGTTGGACTAATGAGAAATAATCAAAAGAAACGTTCATAATTTTACCTCCTCTATGATGATTAAATTTTATTGACACTTATATTATATGGCATTTTTGATAAAAGAAAAGGAGCAGAGAATATAAATATATCTGTTGTTTTTTGTGCAATTTGCACAAATATAAGTGTATAATAAAAGAGGGTAGGTGAGAGTATGGGATTTACAATCGAAGATGCTTTAAATGAAACAAAAAACTTATATCAATTAACATTGTTGTGTGGTGAAAAAGGTTGTGCTAATGCGATGAGCTGGGTTCATCTGATAGAAGACACAACGACAATTCAGCAATTATGGGGTAAAGAATTGATTGTGACAAGTGGGCTAGGTTTTCAAAAAGAAGGAGCTTTATTAAAACTTGTTGAATATCTTGTGAAATATCATAGTGTTGGTTTGATTATTAATACTGGAAAATATATATTTGATGTTCCTCAAGATGTTTTAGACTATTGTGAAGCGAATGATTTTCCTTTACTTGTTTCACCATGGCATATTCATATGATGGATTTAATTAAAGATTTTTGTATGCGATGTTTATTTTCACAAAGAGAAGATTATCAGATTACACAATATTTTCAAAATATCTTTAGTGATCCACGAACAATTGAAGAAAATAGGGTAGAACTTATGCGACATTTTGATGTGGATGGCAGTTTTCAAGTTTTACTTATAGATATTGAAGATGCCAGTCAGTATAGTGAAATTGAACGAAGAAAATTATCAATGCAGTTACAACTTTATTTTGAAAAAATAGAATGTCCTTATAGTTTTTTCTGGTATGATGGCTATTATGTTTTGATTGTTAATAATTTATTAGAAGAAGTTTTTTTGAATCTTGTTCATTCAATGTATCGTCGTGCTAAAGGAAGAATGAAAGTCAAATCTTTGTATGTAGGAATTGGAACAAAGATGTCGGATATCAGACAATTACATTTAAGCTATCAAAGGGCTTTATCAGCAGTTGCATTAGCGAGATTGTTTGAAAAAAATATTATATGTTTTGACGAGATGGGAATTTATCAGATTTTATTTTCTATTCAAGATCAAAAGATTCTTTCTGATATGTATCATCACTTGTTGGATGTATTGATTCGTTATGATCAAAAACATCATGGAGAATTAGAAAAAACACTGTATTATTATTTAAAATATGATGGAAGTCCACAAAAAATTGCTAAAAATATGTATACTCATCGTAATACTGTGAATTATCGTATTGAAAAGATTAAGAAGTTATTAAATAATGATTTAGATACTTTTGAAGATAGATTTCCATATATGATGGCATTTTATATTGCAAAAATGATGAAATAAAAAGAAATAGATATTATTTTCTATTTTCTTTTTTTATTTTTTGCTTGACGAGTGCATATCCGTATGCTATTATATGTAGGCACTAGAAAATGGAGGTTTAGCTCAGTTGGGAGAGCATCTGCCTTACAAGCAGAGGGTCAGCGGTTCGAGCCCGTTAACCTCCACC
>CALVFK010000033.1 GCA_944326805.1 uncultured Massilimicrobiota sp.
TGTAACCTTCAGTTAATTCAAGGTATCTAGGTCCTTTTAATTTTGTAGAATAAGCAGTACCTAACATACTTCTTAAACCTTTACCTAAATCTTCAAGACCAGAACCAATTGTAAGTCCTCCTTCAGAGAAAGCTGATTGAGTACGACCATAAACAATTTGTAAGAATAATTCTCTCATTGCAGTGTTAATAGCATCACAAACTAAGTCAGTATTTAAACCTTCTAATAAAGTTTTACCAACTAAAGCTTCACTTGCCATAGCAGCAGAATGAGTCATACCTGAACATCCAAGTGTTTCAATTAATGCTTCTTCGATAATTCCTTCTTTCACGTTTAAAGTTAATTTACATGCACCTTGTTGAGGAGCACACCAACCAACACCATGTGTTAATCCAGAAATATCTTTGATTTCTCTTGAATATACCCATTTTCCTTCTTCAGGAATTGGAGCACATCCATGACTTGCACCACGTGCAACAGTACACATTTCTTCTACTTCTTTTGTATAAATCATTTTTTTACTCCTTTCATTTTCAAAATGATTAGCCAGACAAATCAGAAAACTGTACTTTTTTTCTGATTGTGGTGAAGGAATTCACCTACTGTGATTATAAGTCAAATAGCCTCTAAAGTCAATGTAGACAGCACTTTCATAGTGAAAAAATTATCAAAAAATGTGAAATATAAATATTTACTTATTGCAAATATCTTGTATATTTTATATAATAGAATTGCTTTAAGTAAATACCCAAATAAAAAAAGAAATAGTTAGACTATTCCTTTAAATGATTCATCTTTTCAATAATACTCATAAATGACTGGATACTATCCAATAAGATTTCTCGTTCTTTAGGAGAAAGACTTCTCATATATTGAATGACTTTTTCTTCATCTTTACCTTGAATGAGTAAGTCGGGATTCCCATGACTGTTTAAATGCAAGAGATGATTTAAATCGATGTCAAGGATCTGACAAATATCTTTAAGAACATCTAAACGAGGAAAATTGGTATCTGTTACATATGCTGAAAAAGCACCGGGTGAAATATTTAATTTTTTAGCAATCTCTTTTTGAGTCATATTCTTTTCTTCTAGCTTGGTTGCTAAAATTTTACCAATTTTCAACATCTATCTCACCTCATCTTTTAACATTATAGCGAAGAGTAAAGAAAATCTGCAAAATATTCAGAAATAATTGATTTATATTTGATAACCATTTAAACTGTTGATATAATGATGATAGATAAAAAAGTAACTATATAAGGAGATGCTTTTGATGTATATACATGATTTTTTTCGTTCTCTAACACTTTTACAATCATCATATCAATTTATTGATGAACGTTTTTTTATTGATAAAGATTATGTTCAGGAGATTGATTGTCTTCAGTTAACAGAAAATAATCTGGACCCTCAAAAAGGGAATCATAACCTTATTTATATTAATCAAAAACATACAGAAAAATATGAAACGTATTGTTTAGATGATTTATATCAATATATGCATCAATTATCTCATTTGCAAATGACTATTCCTGCTTCAAAAGCTATTTATTTAGAAGCAGGAATCTTAGAGGCTATTTATTTATATGATTCTCTTTGGTTGAATTCTTCAAAAGCGATAGATTCTCATTTATTGTTACCATTGTTACATCTTCATAATCTTTTTTGTCAGTGTCCTCAAAATAATAAAAATGATTTTCCTAAAACTTATATGATTGAATGTTTACAACAACTCTATATTCTTCGTTTTTATTATTTTATTATTCAATATTGTTATGTTCGTTTTCAATGCCAAAAATATCATACTTTGACACACCCACATCACTTTCATATCCTTGTACAAAACAAACTACGACAATATATAAAAGAAAGACCTATACAACATATTCAAGATTTAACTTTTTTAGATAATCCCATTCTTGATCAATATATTAGCTCACTTGAAAAATGATTCTTTTGAATCATTTTTTTCACAAAAAATAAAAAATATGCAATAATATAATCAATTATCTCATTAATATAGTGAAAGGGGGAAAAATTATGAATCAAAAAGAAATAGATGAGCTCATTCTTCAGATTCCCCATGTTGATAATGCTTTAGATGAACTTTATGAAAAGACAAAAACAAGTGTTTTTGCCTACATCATGAGCATTATTAAAAACTACGATGACAGTAGTGATATTTTACAAGAAGTTTATGTGAAGATTTATTTAGCGGCTAAAAATTATCAATCACAAAAAAAACCACTAGCTTGGATTTATACAATTGCAAGAAATGAAAGTTATCTTCATTTACGCAGACAGGACTTAACACAGGAGTACCAGGATCATCTGTACTGTCCACCAGAAACAGATATGCATACCAAAATGGTTTTAGAACACTTGTTTGAAAGTTTAAATGACCAGGAACGTGAAGTCATTATTATGCATTCTATATGGGGACTGAAACATCATGAAATAGCAGGGTTATTAGATATTCCGATAGCGACATCATTATCAAGCTATCATCGTGGTATGAAAAAAATGAAGAAGATAGGAGAGAAGACTTATGAATGAAATCAAAAAGGCTTTTAAGAAAATAACACCTCATCGTTTAGATGAGATTAAAGAAGAGTTAAATCATCGAGATGAAAACATTGTGATAGAAACAAAAACAAAAAAGAAACGTTATCTTTTTGTACTACCAGCTATTGCAGTATGTATGGTAATGGCATTCATGTTTTTACCTTCGACACATGTGATTGAAATGGTTGTAGGGTTAGATGTCAATCCTAGCGTTGAACTTAATTTAGATGATGATTATAAAATCGTTGAAGTTAAAACAAACAACGAAGATGGCAAGAAAATTGTTGGTGATATGAATTTAACAGGTAGCGATATCGAAGTCGGTGTGAATGCTTTGATTGGCGCTATGTTAAAGGAAGGATATATTGATGAACTGAAGAATTCATTATTGATTTCGGTGACTGGTGATAATGAGCAGGAAAATGAAAAACTCAGACAACAGCTTTCATTGAATATTGATGAATTATTGAAAGCCAGTGACATTAATGGTTCTATTGTTTCACAGACAATCGCTGATGACAATATTGAAAGTCTTGCAAAGAAGTATCAGATTTCTACAGGGAAAGCAGAAATCATTCAGCAGCTGGTCAATAAAAATAGTTTGTATAGCTTTGAATCATTAAAAGATTTATCCATTCATGAATTGAATCTATTGCTTCAAAGCAATCAGGTTGAACAGGTCTCTATTACAGGGAATGCCAGCGAAAGTGGCTATATTGGAAAAGAAAAAGCACAGCAGATTGCTTTGACAGATGCTAATGTATCTAACCCAGAGATGACAAAGGTAGAGATGGATTATGATGATGGTGTCATGGTCTACGAAGTCGAATTCTATAAAAACAATGTTGAATATGATTATGAAATCAATGCAACAACAGGCGCTATTGTCAAGAAAGAAAAAGATAGTGAACATGTGACACAATCAACAAATCAATCATCAAATAATCAATCAACAAATCAGACAACATCTTCATCAAGCCAACAGATTTCACAGGAAAAGGCAAAATCAATTGCGAAAAAACATGCAGGTGTTTCATCTGTCACAAATGAAAAAATGGAAAAAGATTTTGATGATGGTATTTATGAATATGAGTATGAATTTGTAAGTGGCAATTATAAATATGAATATAAGATCAATGCTTCCAATGGTTCAGTGATGAAACATGAAAAAGAATATGTTGGACAAGCGCGTATCAGTGCCAATGATGCAAAAAAGAAGGCATTCTCACATGCAGGTGTTCAGGAAAGTCAAGTTTATGATTTAGATGTGGAATTGGATGATGGTCGTTATGAAGTGTCTTTTGATTCAGGACAATACGAATATGAATATGAGATTAATGCAGAAAATGGAAACATTATCTCATTTGAAAAGGATTATGATTAAAAAAGCCAGAAATGGCTTTTTTCATTTTCAATCAGTTTATTCCTATGTTATGCTTATATCAGGTGGTGATGGTTAATGAAATGGGTAGTAACAGATATGGATGGAACGTTAATACATCATGGATGTATTTCACCAAAGAATCTACAAGCGATTCGTTTGTTGGAGGAACATGGGATTGAATTGATGATAGCGTCAGGAAGAGATTTTCATGGTGTCAAAACGATTTTAGATCCTTATCAGATTCGCTGTCAAGCTATCTTAGGAAATGGTGCGCAGTTTTGTGATGAGGATGGTCATATTATTCAAAGCTGTTATTTGTCAAATGAGGTTTTAGAACCAGTGACAGATTTATTTGAAAAGTATCAGATTCCATATATGATTTTTACTGAGGATGGTTTTTTTACTGGTTATGATCCACAATATGTAAAAGAAGCCTTTATACAACGAGGGATAGCGTTATTTCATGAAAAACGTGAACAATTTGAACCAGGAGGTTTATTAGAAAAATCTCCATGTCTTTTTTTGCAATTTATTCCTGATAAAAAAGTTTTTTTAAAACAGAATCATTCAATCATTAAGATTGAAGCTTTTTCCATTGATCCCTCTTTGCAGACAATTATAAAAGAACAACTCGCAAAGCTTTCTGGTATTTCATTTCTTTCATCTTTTCATGATAATATTGAAGTTACAGATGCTTTGGCTCAAAAAGGTCTGATTTTAAAATCAATAGCTATTCAACAAGGCATCAGTGATGATGAGATTGCGGTTATCGGTGATGGGATGAATGATTTGACTCTTTTTGAAAATTTTAAGTATAGTTATGCAGTCAAAAACGCACATCCTTATATACAATCTCTTGCTTATAAGATTGTAGCTTCTTGTGATCAAGATGGTTTTAGTGAAGCAGTAGATGATTTATTGAAAAGATAAATCATCTTTTTTTAAGGATTTCTTAAGATATTCACAAGAATTTTATATTATAATGTTGGAGAAGGTGATAGAAATGAATATTTTAGTTGTTGATGATGAAAAAGAAATTGCAGATTTGATTGAATTGTATTTAAAAAATGAAAATTTTCATGTTTTTAAATTTTATAATGGTTATGATGCACTTCGTTGTGTTGAAACTGAGAATATAGATTTAGCAGTACTGGATATTATGTTGCCAGATATTGATGGTTTACAGATTTGTTCAAAAATACGAGAAACAAAGATTTTTCCTATTATCATGTTAACTGCCAAGGAAACAGAAATAGATAAGATTACTGGTTTAACAATGGGTGCTGATGATTACGTGACAAAACCTTTTCGACCATTGGAACTCATGGCAAGAATTAAGGCACAATTGCGTCGATATACGATGATGTCACCTAAAAAAGATGAATCCGTTTTAACAATAGGTGCTTTAACGATTGATAAAGATAATCATCGTTGTTATTTGGATAATCAACTACTGTCCTTGACTCCAACAGAATTTTCTATTTTATGGTTATTGTGTTCTCATCAGGGAAAAGTAGTCAGTGTTGATCAGATTTTTCATGATTTATGGGGTGAAAAATATTATACGAATTCAAGTAGTTCAATCATGGTTCATATACGACATTTAAGAGAAAAGATGAATGATTCTGCTGAAAATCCAAGATATATTCAAACGGTATGGGGAGTAGGTTATAAAATTGAATAAAGACTATACAAAGAAATTTCAACATGAAATTATTAAAATACATATATTGATTACAGCGAGTTGTTTTGTTTTTGTTCTTTGTCTTTATTTTTATATGGATTATTTTTATAATGGTGCTTTTATTAACTTTTTACAGGAGTTTTTTGGCTGGGATTTTGCACATTTTGCATTAAGAAATCAAACAACGATTATTTTTATGGTTATTATGATGGTTGTTTTGTTGAATTCTATTATTGTTGAAATCTATGCTATTCAGAAAATTTCACGTGTTTTTTCACAGATTCAAATTCTTTTTCAAAAAGATGATCAAAGAATTGTTTTAGATGAATCATTGTATGAACTGGAAAATGATTTAAATGCTTTGAAAAGAGAAAGTATTGAAAATGAGAAAAAGGCGATTGATGAGGTTCAACATAAAGTAGATATGATTGCTTATTTAGCTCATGATATTAAAACACCATTAGCTTCTGTGATTGGTTATTTATGTCTGTTAGATGAAACGCCTCATTTACCAGAAGATTTACGTCATCAGTACACGCATATTACTTTGGAAAAAGCTTATCGTTTAGAACATCTTATTAATGAATTTTTTGATATCGCAAAACTCAATCAGACATATTCTCCTTTACATCAGGAGAATATTCATTTGCTTTATCTTTTAGAACAGATGAAAGAAGAATTTTATCCTTTAACTTCTCAAAAAAATCAAACCATAGATATTCAGGTCTCAGAAGATTTGATAGTTTATGTTGATCCTCAAAAAATGGCAAGAGTTTTTAATAATATCTTAAAAAATGCTTTTCATTATAGTTATGAGAATACCGTGATTCATATCCAGGCTTATCAAGATGAAAGCTATACACATGTTGTGTTTGAAAACCAGGGGAATACAATTCCACCTGATAAAATTCAAAATATCTTTAAACAGTTTTATCGTCTGGATGAATCACGTAACTCTTCAACTGGTGGGTCAGGACTGGGGTTATCTATCGCAAAAACAATTGTTGAACAACATCATGGACTTATTCAAGTCAAGAGTGAAAACCAAAAGACATCCTTTGATGTGATGTTACCACTTCATGAACTTTAGAAAATCTTAAGTATTTATTAAAAAAATCTATTTTTTATTTCTCTATAATATTTTCATGGAGGGAGATATTATGAGAAGAAAAGTTTTAGTATTTATAGCTGTATTGGTGATTCCCATTCTTATTTTAATCGCAGATCATTTTATTTTAAAAGAAGATATGCGTTTATCTTATGATTATGATTCATCTATAAAATGGCATCATATTGTTGATAATCCTGATGCTTACCCTCAAGAGTTGATTGATCTGGCACTAAGAAATAAAGAAACTATTCCTTTTGTAGCGGATTATCCTCAAGATCATGATAAAGATATGGGAATGAATATTGCACAGGAAATACAAAGTGAAAGCATGCCTTTATTACTGCAATGGGATAAACGCTGGGGATATAGAAAGTATGGCGATCAGATGATGGCTATTGATGGCTGTGGACCGACATGTTTATCGATGGTTGTCAGTTATCTTACCCAAAATGGACGTTATCATCCTTATTATATGGCACAGTATAGTGAACAAAATGGTTATTATAGTGAGGCCGGAACAGCGTGGCCATTGATGATACGAGGCGCTCAGGCATGTGGTGTTGATGCTAAAGAGATTCCATTGGATGAAAAAATAATTGTCTCCAATCTTTTAGAGGGACATCCTATTATTTGTAGTGTTTCTAAAGGAACTTTTACTTCTACAGGTCATTTTATTGTTTTATCTGAATATAAAAACCATCAAATAAAAGTACTTGATCCTAATAGTCAAAAGAAAAGTGGGTATTATTCTTTTGATGATTTATCGTATCAGATGAGAAATTTATGGGTATATAGTGAGAATAGTTTTTGACTATTCTTTTTTTGTGTTATAAAATAAACAAAAAATGGAGGTAGCTATATGAAAATTGCTGAAATATTAAAAAAGAAAGCAACCATTTCTTTTGAAGTCTTTCCACCTAAAAATAAAGAAGGAGATCTTTCATCTATTTATTATACAATTGAAGAATTATCACATTTGAATCCAGACTTTATTAGTGTGACTTATGGAGCAGGAGGTTCTACAAAAGGAAAAACAGTAGAAATTGCATCTACGATTAAAAATCAATATCATATTGAGGCTGTTGCTCATTTGACATGTATTTCTTCAACACAACAAGAAATATTAGAAATCTGTCAACAATTAAAAGAAAAGAATATAGAAAATATTCTTTCTTTACGTGGAGATTACCCTCAAGAGGGTCTTCAACATGACCTTTCTTTTCATTATGCAAAAGATTTGAATCAATTTATATCATCTCATTTTCCAGGTGATTTTTGTTTGTCTGGGGCCTGTTATCCTGAAGTGCATCAAGAAGCCAGTTGTCTGGAAGATGATTTAAAAGCTTTAAAAGAGAAAGTGGATGCTGGTGCAGAATATTTGATTACACAAATTTTCTTTGATAATCATTATTACTATCGTTTGGTTAAAGAGGCTAGAAAAAGAGGAATTACAGTCCCAATTCTGGCTGGAATTATGCCTGTGACACATTCTAAATCATTATTAAGAACAGCTAAATTATGTGGGTGTTCAATTCCATATGAATTATCAACAATGATTGAATCTTATTATCATTATCCTCAAGCTATGAAAGAAATAGGGATTAATTATGCGACACATCAGATTATTGATTTAATTACTAATGGAGTTGATGGTATTCATATTTATACAATGAATAAACCTGAAATCGCTAAAGCTATTTTTCAAAATATTCCTACAGTATTAAAAGAATTAAATCATGAATAAACAAGTTATTAGACATTATCTTCAAGCCCAAACGGTCATGGATCAGGCAACGGAACAATTAATAGATGAATGTATTCATGAAGTTTTGACAATGTCACAGTTTAAAGCTGTCTATCAAATTTATAACTTATCCCATCATCCTTTGATGTTGAAAGAAGTGAATGTTCCTTTGGTATCAGATGATTTAAAGCTTTATTTCAAAAATTGTCATCAATGTTTGATTATTGCCTGCACCTTATCAACAATGATTGATCGTCAGTTAAAATATTATGAACATATTGATATGCATAAAGCTGTTGTGTTTGATGCGGTAAGTAATGCCTATTTAGAGGAATGTTGTGATTGTTTTGAAAAGACTTTGAATTTTAAAGAACGAACATTTCGTTTGGCACCGGGTTATGGAGATATACCGATACAACTTAATAAAACATTTGCAACCTTGTTGCAGATTGATAAAACATTAGGTGTCAGTATGAATAGTTCAGGATTATTGATTCCAATGAAGTCAATGATTGGTCTTGTAGGAATTGGGAAAAATATGCCAAAAACATGTTTATCATGTATTCGTAAAGGAAACTGTGAATTAAGGAAAGGGGGACAAAGATGTTACGTGAAAGATTAAAAAAAGACTTGTTGATTTTTGATGGGGCTATGGGGTCCATGCTGCAAAAGTATGGAATGAAAGCTGGGGAGATACCAGAGGTTTATAATATAGAACACCCTGAGATGATTATTGATATTCATAAGCAATATCTTCGAGCTGGAGCTCATTTTATCACTACCAATACTTTTGGTTGTAATCCTTTGAAGATGGAGGAAAGTGGATATTGTTATTGTGATTTATTGAAAGCAGCTGTGAAAAATGCTAAAAAAGCAAGAGATGAAGTGAATCCGGACGCTTATATTGTTTTAGATATTGGACCAATAGGTCAGTTATTAGAACCATTGGGGACACTTCGCTTTGATGAAGCTTATGAAATGATTGCTTCACAGGTTTTAATGGTCAAAGATGATGTTGATGCTGTTTTACTAGAAACAATGTCGGATTTGTATGAAGTGAAAGCGGGTATTCTGGCTGTTAAAGAAAATAGTGATTTGCCTGTGTTTGTGACAATGACATTTGAAGCACATCAGCGCACTTTAACAGGAACAGATCCTCTTACCTTTGTCAATGTAGTCGAAGGATTAAAAGTTGATGCTTTGGGTGTAAATTGTTCACTTGGTCCAGTCGAACTTTTACCGATTGTCAAAACAATTTTAAAATATGCCTCAGTTCCTGTCATTGTTCAACCCAATGCTGGTTTGCCTTGTTTGGAACATGGTCAGACATGTTATCCAATGCAAAGTGATGAATTTGTGGAAGCAATGAAAGAATATGCACAGCTTGGTGTTAATATTATTGGTGGATGTTGTGGAACCACACCAGAATTTATTGCTGGTTTAAAAGCGCATCTGCCTTCATATAGTCAACCTCGAGAAGTCTTGCCTTATACTGCTGTGTCCAGTGCTCATCAGACTGTTCTCTTTGAAAATCAAGTTGTGGTTTGTGGTGAAAGACTCAATCCAACAGGGAAAAAGAAACTGAAAGCAGCCTTAAAAGAAGGAAATTATGAAGAATATGTCAAAGAAGCGATTCAACAACAAAGAGCAGGAGCTGATATATTAGATGTCAATGTAGGTTTGCCTGGTATTGATGAAAAACAGGTCATGGTTACTATCATCAAAATGTTGCAGGAAGTGATTGATTTACCTTTACAGATTGATTCTTCTTCTCCAGAAGTCATTGAAAAAGCTTGTCGTTATTATAATGGGAAACCATTGATTAATTCAGTGAATGCTAAAGATGAAGTCATGGAAGCTATTTTTCCTATTGTGCAAAAATATGGTGGTGTGGTCATTGGATTAACATTACAAGATGGGATTCCTTTATATGCTGATGAAAGATTAGCATTAGCTAAAAAAATCATACAAAAAGCAAAGACTTATCAGATTCCATCAAAAGATCTCATTATTGATTGTTTAACTTTAACAGCTTCAGCCCAACAAAAAGAAGTACAAGAAACATTAAAAGCTGTATCATTAGTCAAAAATGAATTATCTCTTCATACCACATTAGGAGTGTCTAATGTATCTTTTGGTTTACCTCATCGTCCTTTGCTTAATCGTACCTTTTTAGCATTGGCATTACAGGCAGGATTGAATTTACCTATTATTAATCCCTTAGATCAACAATTAATGGATACAATAGATGCTTATCGTGTTTTATCTTATCAAGATAAAGATGCCATTCAATATATTGAAAAACAATCTCAGCACACCGTACAGTCTGTCCTTCCCACAACAGATTTTACACTGCATGATATCATTATTCATGGTTTAAAAGATGAAGTGAAAGCGAAGACAAAAGGACTCTTACAAACAACACCAGCTTTAGATATCATTGATCAAATCATTATTCCTGCACTCAATCAGGTCGGTGATGATTATGAAAAAAATCGTATCTTTTTACCACAACTGATTCAATCAGCAGAAACAACAAAACTTGCTTTTGAAGTCATTAAATCAACTTTTCATCAACAAGATGCTGCTAAAGCAACCGTTGTTATGTGTACTGTTGAAGGAGATATTCATGATATCGGAAAGAACATTGTTAAGGTTATTTTAGAAAGCTATGGTTATCAGGTGATTGATTTAGGAAAAGATGTGAAAAAAGAACGTGTTGTAGAAGCCTACCAGCAATATCATCCTCAGGCAATAGGTTTAAGTGCTTTGATGACAACAACAGTTGTCCATATGGAAAAAACAATTCAGGCATTAAAAGAAGCACATTGTGATTGTCCTATATGGGTAGGAGGTGCTGTTCTTACAGAGGATATTGCCAGAGAGATTGGGGCTGATTATTATTGTCAGGATGCAATGGCAACTGTTACATTATTACAGGATATTTTATAGGAGGGTCTTATGGCATTAAAAGTTAAAATGAATACAACGGATTTAGATGAACTTGAAACAGAGATTCCTTTATTTGCAACGCAAGAAAAAAGTGAAGATGTTCAAGTTGATGAACAAATGACAATTAAAATCAAAGTCAAAGAAAAAGAAGAATAGTCTTAATGTGACTGTTCTTCTTTTTCTGATAGAATAAGCCAGCGATTGCTTTTGGTTTCAATGTCTTCTTCTAATTGATTTCTTTGACAAGAAAGAGCTTGAATAGAAGCAAAATCACTGACGTGATGAAGTTGTTCATCTAATTCTTGAAGCTGTTTTTCTAATAAAGGAAGTTCTTCTTCCAATGTTTGAAGTTCCTTTTTTTCATGGTATGTTAATCTGACAGCACGTTCTTTTTGAGGTTTGACTGCTTTTTTGACTTTATGTTGAGCAGGTTGTGCATTCAACATGTAATCACTATAGCCTCCATTATGAATCTCAATACGATGATGGTTAAACACCCAGAGCGTATCACAAAGACGATCTAAGAAATATCGATCATGGGATACGGTGATGATGATTCCTTGAAAGCTATCTAAATAGTCTTCTAAAATCTGTAATGTCGTAATATCTAAATCGTTGGTTGGTTCATCTAATAGTAAAACATTAGGAGCACTCATTAATACTTTCAATAAATATAAGCGTCTTTTTTCACCACCAGATAAACGACCAATAGGTGTATATTGCATATCTTTATCAAATAGAAATTTTTCACACATCTGTTTGGCTGAAAACTCACCTTGACGTGTCTGGAGATATCGGGCTTCATCTTGAATATAGTCAATCACTTTTTGTTGAGAATCCATATCTTCGTGACCCTGTTTAAAGTAACCGATACGAATGGTTTCACCATATTCTACATATCCTTTTGTAGGCTGTAATTCTCTGGCTATAATATGGAGTAATGTTGATTTACCAGAACCATTGATACCAATAATACCAACACGTTCATTTCTTTTTAATAAATAATCAAAAGGTTCAAATAAAAGAGAATCAAAACGATGCGATATACCATGTAAAGCAATCGTTTTATGACCTAAACGTGAAGCAATATCAATGATTTCCAGGTTTTGACGAACTGGAACATCTTCCTGTTGACTTAAAGTTTCAAACCTTTGAAGACGTCCTTTATTTTTGGTCGTACGGGCCTGAACACCAGCACGAACCCATTCGAGTTCTTTTTTAAGAAACTGTTTTCTTTTGTGTTGTGCACTTTGTTGTGTTTCTTCTCGCAAAGCTTTTTGTTCTAGATAGAGTGAGTAATTGGCATCGTAGAAATAAAGTTGTCCATGATCTAATTCCATCATACGTTTTGTAATGCGTTCTAAAAAATAACGATCATGAGTAATCATAATGAAAGCTTTATTGAATTTGATAAGAAATTTTTCTAAATATTCAATCATTTCATGATCTAAATGATTGGTAGGTTCATCTAATAAAAGTAAATCACAAGGTTTGATGAGAGCGATTGCTAAAGCAACACGCTTTTTTTGACCACCTGATAACTGACCAATAGGTTGGTGATGATGAGTAATCTGAAAACGATTTAAAATAGAAAGAATTTCATACTCTGCAATATCTTGACCAACTTCCTTATAGACTTGTTGTAAAACGGTGTTTTCTGGCTGAAATTGTGGATGCTGTGAAAGATAATTAATGCGAATATCTTTCTTTTTGATAATTTCTCCTTTATAATCTTCTTGACCAGCTAAAATCTTTAAAAGAGTTGATTTTCCAGTTCCATTAAGACCTATTAAACCAATTTTGTCATGTTCGTGAATAGAAAAAGAAATATCTTTTGCGATACATTTTAAATTGTTATATTTTTCAAGATGTGATACACTCATTAACATATTCATCAGACTCCTTTATTGTTTTATTGTACCATGACTTTTTATTTTGTAAATATTTTCATAGGAAGTGGTGTTCATGAGAAAAGTCTTCATCATTTTATTTGTTTTCATATTCATGTGTCAACCTGTTTTTTCATATGCAGGAAGGAGCAGTGAGCATAGTAGTCATACTTTACCTCATATAAGCACTTGTTATCAAGGGACTTTGCTGATTGCAGGTGCCTGTTTAATGAAGAGGCTTGACTGGAAGTGTCAAATGCATCAGGAAATGACGGATGATTTAGAGACAGCTTATCAACAAGATGTCTTCTGGAATGAAAAAGAAGAACAATATTTTAACATCCAGAAAGCATGGTCAAAACAAGATTTAACAATACAAAAGCTATGTTTAAGTGATACTTTTTATAAAAGATGGCAACAATATCAAAATCAAAAGAATGTTTTAAATAATGATCAAGATTGTTTT
>CALVFK010000034.1 GCA_944326805.1 uncultured Massilimicrobiota sp.
TGAATTTGTTCTTGAAGATGGGATAATGCTTTTTTTGCTTTTTGATATTTAGCATAATATTTATTGGCATTTGTCTTTCCATCATATCTTTCATCTAATGGAATCGTCATCATCGTACCATCATAATAATTTTCTACAGTTATTTCTTTTTGTCCCTTTTTTAATAAATGTAAATTAGCAAACAATAAATCTCCTTTAATACGTAAATCATCACTGTTTTGGGATTCAAATAATGTTTGTTGTAGTTTATTTAATTTAAGGACATTTCTTTGATATTCATTTTGAATGAATTTAGCTAAATCTGATGTTTGTTGTTTAATACGATCTTTTTCATCAATTAAATCATAATGTTGATCTAAACCATCAAAAAGTGGATAAGCCGTATACTCCTGATGTAAATGTGTAAGAGGAATAATATGAAAATATTCCTTATCTTCCTTTTTATGAATATACAATGTTGTGGAATGATGGAGTAACGAGATAATATCATGGAATGTTTCTCCATGATCCATACGATATAAAACTTCTTTAGATAATTCTGGAGAGAATCCCTGATATGTTTTAGTTAAATTATCTGTTTCTATCCAATCTGTTGTATAAGGGTTGTATTTTTCAATTAAAGGAGGTTTTTGGTATATTGCACCAGGCTGTAAAATACGGGCACTCATAGAAGGGGAAACACGCTTTAAACAATCAATAATTTTGTTGTTGTCGTGTGTTAAAATTGCATTTGAGTGTTTTCCCATGATTTCTAAATAAATGTGATATTTCACCGTATCCTTTAATTCATTGACTCCAATTATTTCAATATCAACAATACGATCCAGCTGCATTTGTGTTATTTTTTCAATATATGCTCCTTCCAGATGCTTTCTTAATAACATCGTTAAAGCATTAGGAGATGCAGGAGTTGGATAACTCAACTGTGTCAATTGCATCCTTGCATAAACAGGATGTATCGAAATGAGTAATTTATAATTCTCTCTTTGAGCGCGAATATGAAACAAAAGTTCATATTGTGAAATTTGATATATTTTATTAATTCTTCCTCGTATAATTTGATTTTGTAGCTGTTCTACAACACGAGATAACATAATTCCGTCATAAGCCATTTTTCATCACCGATAAATAGTATAACATATTTCAAAAAGAATTGACATTAAAGTTACATTCATGTAGTATTGTTTCAAAGGTGGTGGAGAGATTGAAGAAGGGACTTTTAATTATTTTAAGTGGACCAAGTGGTGTAGGGAAAGGAACAGTTCGTCAAGAACTTTTTAAAGATGAAAGTTTGAATTTGGCTTATTCTATTTCTATGACAACAAGAAAACCTCGTCCGACTGAAAAAGAAGGTGTTGATTATTTCTTTGTCAGTGAAGCAGAATTTAAGGATAAAATTGAAAAAGGTGAATTGTTGGAGTATGCCCAGTTTGTAGGTAATTATTATGGAACACCTCAATTTTATGTAGAAAAACTTTTAAATGAAGGTAAGAATGTTGTGTTGGAAATTGAAGTTCAAGGGGCTTTGCAGGTCATGGCTAAATGTCCTCATGCATTAACGATTTTTTTAGTGCCCCCATCAATGGAAGAACTAGAACGCCGTATTCGTGGTCGCCGTACAGAAGAAGAAAGTATTGTACAGGAACGACTTGCTAAAGCGAGAAAAGAAATAGCAACACAAAATGAATATAAATATGTTGTAGAAAATGATGATGTTGTTGCAGCTAAAGAAAAGATTGCTCAAATCATCCAAGACAATCTGTAAGCACCTTAGGGTGTTTTTTTATTGAAATCATAAGGAACTCTTTTAAAAAGGAATGTATTTATGATAGAATAATGCAATAGGTGGTGAGTCTATGTATATTGTGAAAGTATTGGTTGAACATCCTGTTCATTCTTTAGATACAACATTTGATTATTTGAGTCATGAACCATTATTGAAAGGTATTCGTGTATGGATTCGTTTTGGTTATCAAAAAATCATAGGGTATGTTGAAAGTATAGAGGAAACAGAGCTTTCTCAAGAGGAGCTTGAAAAACAGGCCGGGTTTCATTATCAATATATAATAGATGTTATTGATGAAGAACCGTTATTAAATGAAGAACTTCAAGATTTAGCCAATCAGCTTTCTCGTATGACCTTATCACCACGTATTTCATGTTTACAGGCGATGTTGCCTACTCAGCTAAAACCGGCATCACATCAGGCTGTTGGAATGAAGACACAGTTATGTGTTGAGGTTATAATGAATCAATCAGTAAAAACAGTAAAACAACAGGAATGTCTTTCTTTTTTAAAAAATCATCCTGACATTCCTTTAAAAGAGGTTCCTTATAGTCGTGCTTTATTAAAGAATTTAGAAAAGCAGGGTTGTATACAAATCATCGAAAAAGAAGTCTATCGTCAACCTTTTTCTATAAAACATCAGGCTAAACATATTCAATTAACTGTTCAACAACAAAAAGTTGTGGATGGTATTCTTTCTCATCAAGGGAGAGTGGCTTTATTACATGGTGTGACGGGTTCTGGAAAGACAGAAGTTTATTTAACATTGGCAGCACATTATTTAAAAAATAATCAAGCAGTGATGATGCTTGTTCCAGAAATTTCTTTGACACCAATGATGGTCGAAGTTTTTCGAGAACGTTTTGGTGATCAAGTGGCTATTTTGCATTCACGTCTTTCTCAAGGAGAGAAATATGATGAATATCGTCGTATTAAACGCCAGGAAGTAAAGATTGTTGTGGGAGCAAGATCGGCTGTGTTTGCGCCATTGGAAAATATTGGTATTATTATCTTAGATGAAGAACATGATCCAAGTTATAAACAGGAAAGTAAACCACGTTATTTAACTTCCCAGATAGCGAAAATACGTGCGAAAACACATCATGCTAGTGTTGTACTGGGAAGTGCAACCCCTTCATTAGAAAGCTATGCCAGAGCTTTAAAAGGAATCTATGATTTATATGAATTACCTGATCGTATCAATCAAAAACCTTTACCTCATGTTGAAATTGTAGATATGATTCAACAGACACGACAACGCAATTATTCTTTGTTTTCTAATCCAATGAAACAAAGTATTCAAACAACCATTGATAAAGGAGAACAGGTGATTCTTTTATTAAATAAAAGAGGCTATGCCACTTATGTACAATGTCAAGATTGTGGTGAGGTTTTGAAATGTCCGCATTGTGATGTTACATTAACAGATCATCGTAGTGAACATAAGTTAAAATGTCATTATTGTGAATACATGATAGATTACCCTCGTGTTTGTCCTCATTGTGGATCAACGCATTTCAAAAGTGTCGGTTATGGAACGCAAAAGATTGAAGAAGAAATAGAAAAGTTGTTTCCTGGAGCGAAAGTGTTACGTTATGATGTAGATACAACTCGTCAAAAAAATGGGCATTTAAAATTGTTGGAAAGATTTAGAAATAAGGAAGCCAATATTTTATTAGGCACTCAAATGATTGCGAAAGGATTAGACTTCGAAGATGTGACATTTGTTGGTGTTTTGAATGCAGATTTGAGTTTAAATGTTCCGGATTTTCGTGCCAGTGAACGTACTTTTCAACTGTTATGTCAGGTATCTGGACGTAGTGGACGAGGTCAGAAGCAGGGACATGTCATTATTCAAACCTATAATCCCGATCATTATGCGATTACTTGTGCAGCGAAGCATGATTATGTGTCTTTCTTCCATCAAGAAATGAAGTATCGTCAAGTGGCTAAATATCCACCATATTGTCATATGGTCAGTATATTGATTCAATCTAAACAGGAAAAGTGGATTCATCAAGTGGCTATCGATGTGAAAAATTATTTACAGACACATAGTCACCAGACCATCATACTGGGTCCTGCGAGAAGTACAATTTATAAGATGCAGGATATTTATCGTGAACGTATTTTAGTGAAGTTTTTACACTCAAAAGACATTTATGAAGCATTAAATAATATCAATGACTATTATAATAAACAACAAAAAGGAAAGGTGAGAATTGTCTGTGATTTTAATCCGTATTCACAGATATAATTATGGAAAGACAATTAGCATTAGAAATACTATTGAAATTCAAACAGGAACAAAGTTATTTGAATTTAACGATTAATCATTATTTTCAACGTTATTCATTAACAAGACAACAAAAAGATTTCATTACACGTATTGTTTATGGAACAGTTCAAAATATGTTGTTGTTGGAATATATCTTAAAGCCTTATTTACATATGCGTGTCAAGGCATTTGAAAAAATGCTTTTATTAATGAGTATTTATCAACATGAAATGATGGATGCCATTCCAGATTATGCGATTATCAATGAAGCCGTAGAATTGGCTAAAAAGAAAAAGGGAATGAAAACAGCACGTTTTATTCATGGTGTTTTACAAAACGTATTTCAATCTTCCTATCAGCTTGATGATTTACCACCATTAGAAAGATTATCTATAGAAACAAGTCATCCTTTATGGCTTGTTAAAATGTTGAATAAACAATATGGTTACGAAGAAACAAAGCGTATCTGTCATGCTTTTTTAGAAGTCCCTCGCCACACGGCTAGAATCAATACCCTTTTGATTTCACGTGAGGAATTGTTGAAAGATGATTGTTGGCAAAAAGCCGACTTATCACCAGATGGTCTGTATTATGCAGGACATCATATTGCTTCCAGTGAGGCTTTTCAAAAAGGTTATGTGACTATTCAAGATGAATCGAGTCAACTTGTAGCACGATTATTGAACCCTTCTAAACAAGATTATGTTTTAGATATGTGTTGTGCTCCTGGCAGTAAAACGACGCATTTAGCAATGTTGATGGATAATCAAGGATGTATTGAAGCTTATGACTTATATGAGCATAAAATTGAACTGGTAGAAAAACAGCTGATACGTTTACATGTTCAAAATGTGCAAACGCATGTGGGCGATTCAACAACTTTAACGCAAGTGTATTCTCAAGAAATATTTGATAAGATTTTATGTGATGCACCATGTAGTGGTTTAGGTGTTTTAGCAAGGAAACCAGAAATTAAGTATCATGATAGTTCATATATTAATAAAATTATACACATTCAAAAAAATTTACTGAAAAATGCATATTAAAAAAAAAAAAAAGGTGGTAATATTGTATATAGTACTTGTACTATCAATAAAAAAGAAAATGAGAAACAAATAGAAAAATTCATGATTAAGTATCCTGATATGAAAAAAAGAAAAGAAATAACAATTTTACCATATCAGTATCATAGTGATGGTTTTTATATGTGTCTATTAGAAAAGGAATGAAAATATGAAATTAATTTATGATTATACGCAAGACCAAATGATTGAAGAATTTTTAGAACTTGGAGAAAAGAAATTTAGAGCAACACAAGTTTTTGAATGGTTGTATCGTCAAAATGTTCAATCATTTGAACAAATGAATAATCTGTCCTTAGGTTTAAGAGAAAAACTGTCTCAAACTTATTGCATAGGACCTCTTAAAATAGAAGAAAAACAAGTTTCACAAGATGGGACTATTAAATATCTTTTACAATTATCTGATGGTGGTTTTATTGAAACGGTTTTAATGGTTCATGATTATGGCAGAAGTCTTTGTGTGACAAGTCAATTAGGATGTAATATGGGATGTCGTTTTTGTGCCAGTGGTTTATTGAAGAAACAAAGAAATTTAACAGCAGGTGAGATGGTTAATCAAATTTTAACAGTTATGAATGATACTCAAGAAAGAATTAGCCATGTTGTGGTCATGGGAACCGGAGAACCTTTTGATAATTATGATGCAGTGATGGACTTTGTACGTATTATCAATCATCCTAAAGGTTTAGCAATCGGAGCTAGACATATCACCATTTCTACATGTGGTTTATGTGATGCGATTGAACGTTATAGTCATGAAGGCATTCAAACCAATCTGGCTATTTCTTTACATGCACCAAATGATGAATTAAGAGATCAGCTGATGCCTATTAATAAACGTTATCCAATGGATGTTTTAAGACAATCTATTGTTGATTATATTCAAAAGACGAATCGTCGTGTGACTTTTGAATATATTCTTTTAAGAGGAGTGAATGATGAATTGAAACATGCCAGACAGTTGGCACATTATATTAAAGGGCTTAATGCTTATGTTAATTTAATCCCTTATAATGCGGTAGATGAACATGGTTATCAACAATCTTTACCACAGGATGTAGAAGCTTTTAAAAGTGAATTATTACGATTAAAAATAAACGTGACATTACGTAAAGAACATGGACGAGATATAGATGGGGCATGTGGGCAGTTGCGTGCCATGAAAGTAGGTGAACAATCATGCAAGTCATAGTGAAAAGTGATATTGGACGTGTCAGAAAAGTGAATCAGGATGATGTTCGCTATTGTCAGAAAAATGATGATGAATGTCTCGTTGTTCTTTGTGACGGCATGGGTGGACATAATGCGGGAGAGATTGCTTCAAAGATGGTTTGTGATGATATTATTGAAAATTATCAAAATCATGGTGTTTTTGGTGATGAACAGGAGATACGTGAGTGGATGCTTTCAGCTATTTTACATGCGCATCAAAGAGTTGAAATGAAAAGCCATGAAACCCAAGAATATGAAGGAATGGGAACGACAATAGCCCTTGTTTTATGTTTGAATCATGATGTTTATATTTCTCATGTAGGAGATTCACGTGTTTATCATGTTTACGATGAATTAAAACAACTTACCAAAGATGATACTTTAGTGAATGTCTTGGTTGATTCGGGAACGATTTCTCAGGCGGAAGCAAAAATTCATCCTCAAAAAAATATTTTATTACAGGCAGTAGGAGTCAGTGATTCTTTAAACCCTTCTTTTATACAAACAAAGATTGATAAAGGAATCATACTGGTTTGTTCTGATGGATTATATAATTCATTGAATGATGAACAAATCTTAGATATACTGCATTTATCAGAAGATATTGAATCAAGAGCTTGTCAATTAATTGATATAGCCAATACATATGGGGGACAAGATAATATTAGTTTTGCCCTGATTATCACAAAAGGAGTTGTTGATTTATGAGTATGATCAATAAAAAAATAGCTGGACGTTATCAATTAAAAAGACTTATCGGACAAGGTGGAATGGCGGATGTTTATGAAGCTGAAGATTTGATTTTAGGACGAACAGTTGCTGTCAAAATCATGCGTTCTTCTTTGACAGGAGATCCTGTCTATGTCACACGTTTTCATCGTGAAGCCAGTGCTGCGGCTGCGTTGTCACATAAAAACATTGTGGAAATATATGATGTTGGTGATGAAAAAGATGATTATTATATTGTTATGGAATATGTACCAGGACAGACGTTGAAAGAATTGATTCATAAACGTGGAGCTTTACATTATGTAGAGGCTGTAGATATTATGAAACAAGTTGTCAGTGCAACCGCAAAAGCTCATTCGATTGGAATTATTCATCGTGATTTGAAACCACAAAATATTATGGTTACAGATAGCGGAGTTGTCAAAATTGGCGATTTTGGAATTGCTTCTATACAATCTCTATCACAGGTCACACAGACTGATACTATTATGGGATCATTGCATTATCTGGCTCCAGAAATTGCAAGAGGAGAAAAAGCAAGTGCTCAAAGTGATCTTTATGCTTTAGGTATTGTTTTTTATGAGTTGTTAAGAGGTGAAGTTCCTTTTAATGGAGAATCACCTGTCAATATTGCTTTAAAGCATATGCGTGATGAAATTCCTTCTGTTCGTTCTTTTAATCCATCGATACCTCAATCTGTTGAAAATATCATCATGAAAGCCACAGCTAAAAATATAAAAGATCGTTATTTGAATGCTTCAGATATGCTGGATGATTTGAATCATTGTCTTGAAGCTGAGCATATGAATGATGAAAAAATAACGTTTGATTATCAGGAAGATGAAGATTTAGCGACTATTGTTGCTGATGATAAAGACTTCTTTACACAAACTCATACACATTTACCAATTGAAGAAGAAAAAGAGGAGAAACCATCTTCACGTTCACATAAGAAAATGGTGATGATTATAACTGCCAGTGTAGTTGCTGTTTTGGTTATTTTGATAGCTCTTTACTTCTTTGTGATGAAACCATCCCAATCATTTGAAATGCCTGACGTATTGAATTTAAATGAAAAAGAGGCTATCACATTACTAGAACAAAAGGAATTAAAAGTGGCAAATAATATTACTTATGAATTAAGTGATGATGTTGAAGAAGGAAAGGTTATTTCCAGTGATCCTGTAGCTCGAACACAAGTGAAAAAAGGAGATGAAGTGAGTCTTGTTGTCTCATCAGGACAATATATTGTGATAGAAGATTATGTTGGAAAAAACTATGACAGCGTCGTATCACAATTAAAGGATTTAGGTTTTGATGTCAAAAAAGAAGAAAAGATTGATGAACAGTCTAAAGGTACAATTTTAGAACAATCTTTGGATGCTGGAGAAAAAATTGATCCTAACAGTGATAATAAATCTATTACTCTAACTGTTTCTCAAGGATATAGTGCAGTTGTTCCTAATGTTTATGGGCAAGATATTCAAAAAGCAAAAAGTATTTTAGAAGAAGCAGGATTTGTTGTGGAATTAAATGTTTTAGAACCACCAACTTCTGTTGAAGAAATAAAGACAATGAAGATTAATGTTGTAGAAAGACAATCTATAGATGCTTTTACAACAGTTTATAAAAAAGGAGAAAAAATTACTTTGGATTATTATAATACCAAACCAGAGATTCCTGAAACACCAGCTGAAAACACGCCAACAACACCAGAAACCAATACTCCTGCCACTTCACAGCCAAATGAAAATCAAACCACAACAAATGAGTGAGGTTGAATGATGCAAAAAGGACAAATCATTAAGGCACTTGCTGGATTCTATTATGTACAATCTCAAGGTCAGGTTTATCAATGTAAGGCACGTGGGAAGTTTAGAAAGGATGCTTTAAAACCACTAGTTGGTGATTATTGTGAATTTTCTATTGAAAATGAGGTTGAAGGATATATTTTAAAATTGTTGCCTAGAAAAAATAGTTTGATGAGACCACCTATCAGTAATGTGGATCAGGCTTTACTTGTTTTCTCAGCTAAAGAACCTGATATGAATCTTTTACTACTGGACCGTTTTTTGATTTTGATTGAACATTTGCATATTAATCCTGTTATCTGTATTTCAAAAATGGATCTGGCTGATGAAAAACATATCCATGAATTATTAAAACCTTATGAAGATGCAGGATATCAAGTTATATACGTGAGTTCAAAACAGGAACAGGGTATTGAAATGGTGAAAAAGATTTTTAAAGATCGTATAACAGTTGTTACAGGACAAAGCGGTGTTGGAAAATCAAGTTTATTGAATGCTTTAGATATTCATTTACAGATTGATACCAATGAAATTTCTAAAGCATTGGGTCGAGGTAAACATACGACAAGACATGTAGAGCTGATTTCGATGTATGATGGTTATGTGGCTGATACACCAGGCTTTTCATCATTAGAACTGCAAATTGATCCAGTTGATCTGGCACATAGTTATCATGATTTTGAGCAACTTTCTAAACAATGTAAGTTTAGAGGTTGTCTACATGAAAGTGAGCCTCATTGTGCTGTTAAAGAGGCTGTTGAAGGGGGAACAATTTCTTCACTTCGTTATGAACATTATTTAACATTTTTAAAAGAGAGTAAATTATTAAAGGAGAAAAAATATGGTTAAGGTTGCACCTTCAGTTTTATCAGCTGATTTTGCTGAATTAAAAAAAGATTTGGATTCTATAAAGAATTGTGGAGCAGACTGGATTCATTATGATGTCATGGATGGACATTTTGTTCCTAATATTTCTTTTGGTTATAGTATTTTAAATGATATTTCTCAAGTAACTGATTTGTATCTTGATGTTCATTTGATGATTACAGATCCAATGAAATATGTGGATGAATTTATCAAAGCTCATGCTTCATCAATCACTGCTCATATAGAAGCATTTTCTAATGAACAAGATATTCGTGATTTTATTCAACATGTTCATCATCATGGAGTCAATGTGGGATTAAGTATCAAACCAGCAACACCTGTTGATACATTGATACCTTATTTAGACGATTTGGATCTTGTTTTGGTAATGAGTGTTGAACCAGGTTTTGGCGGACAAAAATTTCAAGAACAGGCTATTTCAAAAATTGAACAGCTCAATCAGTTACGTCAAGAACGTTCTTATTTAATTGAAGTTGATGGAGGAATTAATGCGGCAACAGGAATGTTATGTCGTCAAGCTGGAGTAGACGTTCTGGTTGCAGGAAGTTATGTATTTCAGGCTGAAAATAGAAAGGAAGCTATTGAATCACTCAAATGAAAATAGGCATTTATGGAAGTATTGATGTAGGTCCTGTTCATGATTACACGATTGATTATATTGCTGTGGATCGTGGCGTTGAACATCTTTATCATCAAGGGATTACACCGATTATCGCAATCGGTGATATGGATTCTCTTGATAATGAACAACTTTTAGATCAATTAAAGATTCAGCGTTATTCTTCTATTAAAGATGATACGGATACAGCTTTGGCTTTGCAGTATGCAATTGATTATGGTTATTATACGATTGACTTATATGGTGTAACACATCAAAGAATGGATCATTTTATGGCTGTTTTATGTTTATTAGAAAAATATCAGGAGTATGCGATAACAATCTATGATGAATGGAATAAAATCTATGTTTTAAAACCGGGACAGCATTATATTTTTAAGGAACATTATCATTATTTTTCATTATTTGCTTTTGATGAAAGTATTATCACTTTATCTCATTGTTATTATCCATTAAATCAATATCATTTAAAAAGAAATGATCCACTATGTGTTTCCAATCAAATGGATGGAGAATATGCTGTTATTGAAAATAGTCAAACAATACTTTGTATTCAATCACAATCATAAAAGGAGGGGTGAGTATGTATCAGATTGTCACAGATGGTTCATGTGATTTAGAACAATCACTTGTTGATCAATATTATTTAGAAGTCGTTCCATTTTATATAACGATTGATGGTGTTCATCATCAAAAAGAAAAAGAAGACATTAAAGTTCATGAGTTTTATCAGTATATGGTTGATCACAAAGATGTGTTTCCAAAAACATCCATGCCTTCTATTGAAGACTATATACAGACATTTACGAAAATATTAGACCAACAAAAAGATATTATATGTATTTGTATTACAACAAAGTTTTCTGGTTCTTACAATAGTGCAATGAATGCTAAAATGATGCTGGAAGAACAATATCCTAATCAACGTATCACAATCATTGATGCGACTGTTAATACGGTATTACAGGGATTGCTAGTTATTGAAGCAGCTCAAATGCAAATGGCAGGATTGTCATATGACGAAGTTATTCAAAAAATTGAAGATATCAAATCTTCAGGACGTATTTTCTTTACGGTAGGGAATTTTGAATATTTGATTCATGGTGGAAGAATTGGTAAAGTGGCTGGAGTTGCCGCCAAAACATTAGGCATTCGTCCTTTGATTGTTTTACATGATGGTGAAATTTTCGCTATGGGAGTGACACGTGGCAGAGAGAAATCAAAGAAGAAGGTTATTGAAAAAACAATTCAGTACTTTCAAGATCAGCATTTATCACCCCATGAGTATCGCTTCTGTGTAGGCTATGGCTATGACCAAAAAGAGGGTGAAGATTTTAAAAACAAACTTCAAGAAAGTCTGATTCAAGTTTTTCCGGATTTCCATGAACCTATTTTGATTCAACAAATAGGAGCAACCATTGGAGTCCATACAGGACCTTATCCTATTGGTGTAGGTATTTTAAAGAAATATGATCTTTAGGAATGATTCCTAAAGATTTTTTTATTCATATTTTAGCACTTCGGTGTTGACAGTGCTAAAAAACGTGATATACTATAGTTAGCACTTGGGATATATGAGTGCTAAAGGAGTGATAGATATGAATATTGAAAAATGGACGACAGCCATGCAGGAAGCGATGCAAAAAGCCATGCAACAAGCTTTAGGTATGTCTTGTCAAGTTGTGGATGTAGAAGATTTTCTATTGGCTTTATTAGAGGATACAAGTGGTATTTTATATCGTGTTCTTTCTAAAGCACATGTTGATATTCAACAATTGACAACATTTTTAAGAAATAAACAACAACAAAAACCAAAAGTTGGTGGTATTGATGAAAGTCAAATGAGAATTTCATATGATTTAAATCAATTACTGATAAAAGCTCAAAAAATAATGAATGATTATAAAGATGAATATACCAGCGTTGAACATCTGATTATGGCTATGTTTGAAGTTCAATCTACTTTTATTCAAGAAATCATTAGACAGTATCATTTAAATAAAAAAGAATTAGAAAAAATTATTAAAGAAATGCGAGGTGGAAATATGGTTAATAATCCTCAACCAGAAAATCAATATGAAGTTCTAACAAAATACGGTAGAGATTTAATACAAGATGTCAAAGATGGTAAATTGGATCCTGTTATTGGACGTGATGAAGAAATTAGACGTGTGATTCAAATCTTATCACGTAAAACAAAGAATAATCCGATTTTAATAGGAGAACCAGGTGTTGGAAAAACTGCCATTGTTGAAGGATTGGCATGGCGTATTTTTAAAAATGACGTGCCTGTCAGCTTACAAAATAAGACGCTTTATGAACTTGATTTAGGAGCATTAGTAGCAGGTGCTAAATATCGTGGTGAATTTGAAGAAAGATTGAAAGCTGTTTTAAATGAAATTAAAAAATCTGAAGGAAACATCATTCTCTTTATTGATGAAATTCATCAATTGGTTGGTGCTGGTAAAACAGATGGAGCTATGGATGCAGCTAACTTATTAAAACCAATGCTGGCACGTGGAGAATTGCATTGTATTGGTGCAACAACACTTGATGAATATCGTATGTATATTGAAAAAGATGCCGCTTTGGAAAGACGTTTCCAAAAAGTTCAAGTTGATGAACCGGATGGTGATGATACTATTGCGATATTGCGTGGTTTAAAAGATAGTTTTGAATCTCATCATGGGGTTCAAATTACTGATAGTGCTATTGTGGCGGCTGTGAATATGAGTGAACGTTATATTACAGATCGTTTCTTACCAGATAAGGCTATTGATTTAATTGATGAGGCCTGTGCTTCAGTTCGTATGGAAATTGATTCTTTACCTGAAGAACTTGATGTGATTACAAGAGAAAAAAATCGTCTGGAAATGGAACGTATTTCAATTGAAAAAGAAGATAAAAATGCAGACAATGAAAAACGCTTAAATGAAATCAAAAGTCGTATCGCTTCTTTAGATGAACAAGTCACAGGTTTAACAGATAAGTGGAAAGAAGAAAAGAAAGCTTTAGATCATGTCAAAGAATTGAAAGATCAAAAAGTCAGATATGAAGCACTAAAAGATAAATATGAAACAGAGGGTAACTTAGAAGAAGCCTCAAAGATTAAATACGAAACTTTACCTCGTATTAATAAAGAGATTGCTCAATATCAATCACAGGAATCTGATGATGCCTTGTTGCAGGAAAAAGTCACTGTAGATACTGTCAGTGAAGTTATTGCCAGATGGACAGGTATTCCTATTCATAAACTAATGGAATCAGAAAGAGAAAAATTATTACATCTTGATGATACATTAAGAAAGAGAGTCATTGGTCAAGATGAAGC
>CALVFK010000035.1 GCA_944326805.1 uncultured Massilimicrobiota sp.
ATGAACTACAAAAAGTATAAGAAGTTTGAAACAGTAAAATTAAAAGACCGTACTTGGCCAGATCATGAAATTGAAAAGGCACCAATCTGGTGTTCAGTTGATTTACGTGATGGTAATCAGGCTTTAATTACACCAATGGATATTGATGAAAAGGTTGAAATGTTTCAATTACTTGTTCAGTTAGGATTTAAGGAAATTGAAGTTGGTTTTCCATCATCATCACAGATTGAGTATGATTTTTTAAGATTATTAATAGAAAAGAATTTGATTCCTGATGATGTGACAGTTCAAGTTTTAACACAGGCAAGAGAACATTTGATTAAAAGAACTTTTGAATCATTAAAGGGACTAAAAAGAGCCATTGTGCATATTTATAATTCAACATCTATTTTACAAAGAGATGTTGTATTCCATAAGAGTAAAGAAGAAATCAAAAAGATTGCTGTAGATGGAACACAATTGGTTAAAGAGTTATCAAAAGATTTTGATGGAGAAGTGATTTTAGAGTATTCACCTGAAAGTTTTACAGGAACAGAAGTAGATTATGCAATGGAAGTGTGCGAAGCTGTTTTGGATACATGGGAAGCTTCACCAGAAAGAAAGGTTATTATTAATCTGCCTTCCACTGTAGAAATGGATACACCAAATGTTTATGCAGACCAGATTGAATGGATGTGTCGTCACTTTAAAGATAGAAACAGAGTTATTGTGAGTGTTCATCCACATAATGATAGAGGTTGTGGTGTTGGGGCAACAGAGCTGGCATTGTTAGCTGGGGCTGATCGTGTTGAAGGAACATTGTTTGGTAATGGGGAAAGAACAGGAAACGTAGATATTGTGACATTGGCTTTAAATATGTTTACACATGGCATTGATCCAAAATTGGAATTAGGTCAAATGAATCAAATTAAAGATGTTTACGAAAAATGTACAAAGATGGATGTACCACCAAGACAACCTTATGCTGGGGAACTTGTTTTTACAGCTTTTTCTGGTAGTCATCAAGATGCGATTAATAAAGGTATGTATGCTTATCATCAACGTGGTGAAGGTATCTGGGAAGTACCTTATTTACCAATTGATCCAGCTGATTTGAATCGTCAATATGAACCAATTGTGCGTATTAACTCACAATCAGGTAAAGGTGGCGTTGCTTATGTGATGGATACTGTCTTTGGTTATCATCTCCCAAAAGCATTACAAGGTGATTTTGCGAAAGCTATTCAAAATATTAGTGAAATTGAAGGGGAAGTTTCACCAGAACGTATCTATGATACGTTTAAGAAAGAATATATTGATCTAGAATATCCATATAAATTTATTAAACAGCGATTAATTGATATTAGTGATGAAAGTGATGAATATGAAAGACGTGCTGAAGTGACTATTGAAGATCATGGTGAAGTTAAGACTTTGATTGGTTATGGAAATGGACCAATTGACGCTGTAAAGAATGCATTTAATTCAACTGATGATTTTCTTTATACTGATTTGATGGATTATAGTGAACATGCTTTAACAGCTGGTTCTAATTCAAAGGCAGCTGCCTATGTTCAACTTCGACCTCAAGGTGAAGAACTTTGTGAGTATGGAGTAGGGGTTCATTTGAATATTACAACAGCGACGATTAAAGCTATGATTTCAGCAATGAATCGTATTTATAAAAATATAAAAAAGGAAGGATAATTTATGGAAGAACTCATTTTATCGCTTCTTGTGCATAATAGTGCAGGAGTTTTGACACGTGTGAGTGGTTTGTTTTCAAGACGAGGTTACAACATTGATAGTTTAACAGTGGGTCCTACAAGTACAGAAGGGATTTCAAGAATGACAGTTGTTGCTCATGGAAATCAACAGATTTTAGAACAGATTGAAAAACAACTCAGAAAACTGGAAGATGTTTTAGAAATTTTTGCTTTACCAGCTGAAACATCTGTTTATCGTGAACTGGTAATGATTAAGGTAGAGGCTAATCAAGATACACGTGCAGATATTGTTTCAATTGTAGATATTTTTAGAGCGAAAATTGTGGATGTGTCACCTGATTCAATGGTCATTGAAGTCACAGGAACACATAGTAAGATTAATGGCTTATTGGCTATGTTAGATGGGTTCAATATTGTTGAGATTGTTCGTACTGGGGTTGCTGGTATTGCAAGAGGTCTTAATGATTTTGAAATAAATAAAAAAGAAAACAGGGGGTAAAAAAATGTCAAAAATTTATTATGAATCAGATTGTAATTTAGCTTTATTGGATGGTAAGACAGTCGCTATTATTGGTTATGGGTCACAAGGTCATGCACATGCATTGAACTTAAAAGAATCTGGAGTTCATGTTATTGTTGGTTTATATGAAGGGTCAAAATCTTGGGCTAAGGCTGAAGCTCAGGGATTTGAAGTTTATACTTCAGCTGAGGCTGCTAAAAAAGCAGATATTATCATGATTTTAATTAATGATGAATTACAGGCGAAATTATATAAAGAATCTATTGAACCAAACTTGGAAGAAGGAAACATGTTAATGTTTGCGCATGGATTTAATATTCATTTTGGTCAAATCGTCCCACCAAAAAATGTGGATGTCACAATGATTGCACCAAAAGCACCAGGACATACAGTGCGTAGTGAATATCAGGCTGGCAAAGGAACACCATGCTTAGTGGCTGTAGAACAAGATGCAACAGGTCGTGCTTTGGATATTGCTTTAGCTTATGGTTTGGCTATTGGTGGAGCAAGAGCAGGTATTTTGGAAACAACATTTAGAACAGAAACAGAAACAGATTTATTTGGTGAACAAGCTGTTTTATGTGGTGGTGTCTGTGCCTTAATGCAGGCAGGTTTCGATACTTTAGTAGAAGCAGGATATGATCCAAAGAATGCATATTTTGAATGTGTTCATGAAATGAAATTAATTGTAGATTTGATTTATCAATCTGGATTTGAAGGAATGAGATATTCTATTTCAAATACTGCTGAATATGGTGATTATATCACTGGACCAAAGATTATTACTGATGAAACAAGAAAAGCTATGAAAAACATCTTAAAAGATATTCAAGATGGTACATTTGCGAAAGATTTCTTATTAGATATGTCAGCAGCTGGAGGACAGGCTCACTTTAAAGCTATGCGTAAATTAGCAAAAGAACATCAAAGTGAAAAAGTAGGTAAAGAAATTAGAAGTTTATATAGCTGGTCTGATGAAGATAAATTAATTAATAACTAAAATCACACACACTTTGTGTGTGTTCAGTAAAGAGTCTATTGACTCTTTAGTGAGGACATACAAAGGAAAAGGGGGAATAAGAGATGTCAATGACAATGACACAGAAAATATTGGCTGATCATGCGGGGTTAAAAGAAGTGAGTGCTGGTCAATTGATTGAGGCAAAATTAGATGTGGTCATGGCAAATGATATTACAGGACCAATGGCTTTGCCTATTTTTAAACAAATGGCAGACCATGTTTTTGATAAAGACAAGGTTGTTTTGGTACCTGATCATTTTACACCAAATAAAGATATGAAATCGGCAGAAAATTCTAAGGCTATCAGAGAATTTTCTAGAGAACAATGTTTAACACACTATATGGAACAAGGAAAATGTGGTGTTGAACATGCCATTTTACCAGAACAGGGAATTGTTGTGGCGGGTGAATGTATTATCGGTGCTGATTCTCATACATGTACTTATGGGGCTTTAGGTGCTTTTTCAACAGGAGTAGGAACAACAGATATAGCGACAGGTATGGCAACAGGTGAACTTTGGTTTAAAGTCCCAAGTGCCATCAAGTTTGTATTAAAAGGTGAATTACAGCCTTATGTCAGTGGTAAAGATGTTATCTTGCATATTATTGGACGTATTGGTGTTGATGGAGCTTTATACAAATCTATGGAATTTACTGGGGATGGTGTAGCTTCACTGACAATGGATGATCGTTTTACAATTTGTAATATGGCTATTGAAGCAGGGGCTAAAAACGGAATCTTCCCAGTTGATGAAATAACACGTGAATATATGCAAAAACATTCTAAGAAAGTCTATAAAGAATATCAGGCTGATGAAGATGCCGAGTATGATGAAGTCATTGAAATTGACTTATCAAAGATTACACCAACGGTGGCTTTCCCTCATTTACCGGGTAATGCACATACAATGGAAGAAATCAATGAAAGTGAAAAAATATATATTGATCAAGTTGTGATTGGTTCATGTACGAATGGACGTTTAAGTGACTTGCGTAAAGCTGCACAAATACTCAAAGGAAAAAAGGTGGCAGATACTGTAAGAGTCATGGTGATTCCAGCGACACAAAAGATTTTTGTGGAATGTATTAGAGAAGGTTTAGCAGAAATTTTTGTTGAAGCGGGATGTGCATTCAATACACCAAGCTGTGGTCCATGTATGGGTGGACATATGGGCGTCATGGCTAAAGGTGAAAAATGTGTTTCCACAACAAATCGTAATTTCGTTGGAAGAATGGGTGATACAGAAGCTTTAATTTATTTGGCTTCACCGGAAGTGGCAGCGGCAAGTGCCATTGCAGGTTATATTGCTGATCCAAGAAAGGCAGGGAATTAGTATGAAGGCAAAAGGAACAGTATTGAAATATGGAGATAATGTGGATACAGATGTGATTATTCCAGCACGCTATTTAAATTCATTTGATGCTAAGGAATTAGCCAGTCATGCGATGGTAGATATTGATCCAACATTTACACAACGTTTAAAACCGGGTGATATTATGGTGGCTGGAAAAAACTTTGGTTGTGGATCATCTCGTGAACATGCCCCACTTGCTTTAAAGACAGCAGGGGTCAGCTGTGTGATTGCTCAATCTTTTGCACGTATTTTTTATCGTAATTCTTTGAATATTGGATTTGCGATTCTGGAATGCCCAGAAGCAGCCAAAGATATTGATGAAGGAGATCAAGTGGAAGTTGATTTTGATGCCGGAGTTATTAAAAATCTTACCAAAGATAAAAAATATCAGGCACAGCCATTTCCAGAATTTTTACAGAAAATGATTCAAGCCAATGGTTTGGTCAATTATGTTAATCAAAAAAGAGAGGGGAAACTATGAAAAAAACAATAGCAGTCATTCATGGAGATGGTATTGGTCCAGAAATCGTTAATGAAGCATTGAAAGTGTTGGATGCGGTTGCTTTGAAATATCATCATACATTTGATTATCAATACATTGATATGGGTGGAATTTCTATTGATAAACACGGAGCTCCATTAACTGATGAAGCTATTGAAATAGCTAAAAACAGTGATGCTGTTTTATTGGGATCTATTGGTGGAGATACCAATACTTCGCCATGGTATCAGTTAGAACCTTCTTTAAGACCTGAGGCAGGATTATTGAAAATGCGTAAAGCATTAGGATTATTTGCAAATTTAAGACCTGCTTATTTATATAAAGAGCTTAAAGGAGCCTGTCCTTTAAAAGAAGAATTAAGTCAAGATGGTTTTGATATGATTATTGTTCGTGAATTAACTGGAGGACTTTATTTTGGTGAAAGAGAAACCAAAGAAATGGATGGAC
Source organism: uncultured Massilimicrobiota sp. (assembly GCA_944326805.1). GTDB lineage: Bacteria > Bacillota_I > Bacilli_A > Erysipelotrichales > Coprobacillaceae > Allocoprobacillus. Next base: position 5,552 of record CALVFK010000035.1, read on the forward strand.
AGATGGTCGCTCATGATAATTTAATTTACAGTGAATCAGAAATACGTCGCATTGCCAAACGTGCTTTTGAGATTGCGATGAAACGTCGTCGTCATGTCATTAGCGTTGATAAAGCCAATGTTTTAGATACATCACGTTTATGGCGAAAAGTTGTCAATGAGGTGGCTAAAGATTATCCAGATGTGAAGCTGGAACATATGCTGGTTGATAATTGTGCCATGCAGCTGGTTAAAAATCCACAACAGTTTGATGTGATTTTAACAGAAAATATGTTTGGTGATATTTTAAGTGATGAAGCAAGTATGCTGACAGGATCAATCGGTATGTTATCAAGTGCATCGTTAAGAGAAGATCAATTAGGTATGTATGAACCAAGTCATGGAAGTGCACCTGATATTGCTGGAAAAGATATTGCGAATCCTATCGCAACAATTCTTTCAGCAGCGATGATGTTGCGTTATTCTTTTGATATGGATGAAGAAGCCAATGCGATTGAAAAGGCTGTAGAGAAAGTGATAGAAAAGGGATATCGAACAGTGGATATTATGTCAGAAGGAAAACAACAAGTAACATGTTCTAGAATGGGACAGTTAATCGTAGAAAATTTATAGTGAGGTAATGATATGAAAAGTGATCAAGTCAAAAAAGGGGTAGAAAGAGCACCACATCGTTCTTTGTTTAATGCTTTAGGTATGACGGAAGAAGAATTGGATAGACCACTTATTGGGGTTGTGAATTCTTATAATGAGATTGTACCGGGACATATGAATTTGGATAAAATTGCTGAAGCAGTTAAAAAAGGAATTTATTTAGCAGGAGGAACACCTGTTGAAATTCCTGCTATTGCGGTATGTGATGGTATAGCCATGAATCATACGGGAATGAAATATTCTTTGGTTACAAGGGAATTAATTTGTGATAGTACAGAATGTTTAGCCAATGCACATCAATTTGATGGTCTGGTTATGATTCCTAACTGTGATAAAAATGTTCCTGGTTTATTAATGGCAGCAGCCAGAATTAATATTCCAACTATTTTTGTCAGTGGTGGACCAATGTTGGCTGGAAGAAGATTAGATGGCAAACAGACATGTTTATCATCTTTATTTGAAGCTGTAGGACAATTTAATGCTGGTAAAATAACAGCAGAAAAATTAAAAGAATTTGAAGAAAAAGCATGTCCAACATGTGGTTCTTGTTCCGGTATGTATACAGCCAATTCCATGAACTGCTTGACAGAAGTTTTAGGAATGGGATTAAAAGGGAATGGAACAATTCCAGCTGTTTATAGTGAAAGAATCAGATTAGCTAAACATGCTGGTATGCAAATTATGGAATTAGTGAAAAAAGATATAAAACCAAGAGATATTATGACAAAGGATGCTTTTTTAAATGCATTAACTGTTGATATGGCTTTAGGTTGTTCAACAAATTCCATGTTACATTTACCAGCCATTGCCTATGAAGCTGGTGTTGAATTGAATTTAGAGATTGCTAATGAAATTAGTAAGCATACACCAAACTTATGTCATTTAGCTCCTGCTGGAGATACATTTATGGAAGATTTAAATGAAGCTGGTGGTGTCTATGCTGTAATGAATGAATTAGATCAGTTGGGTATTTTACATACTGATGTATTAACGTGTACGACAAAGACATTAAAAGAAAATATTGCTGGATGTGTGAATTTAAATCCTGAAATTATTCGACCAGTAGATAATCCATATATGAAAACAGGTGGAATTGCAGTGTTGAAAGGAAATTTAGCTCCTGATAGTTGTGTTGTTAAACAAAGTGCTGTGGCTAAAGAAATGTTACAACATACAGGACCTGCCAGAGTTTTTGATAGCGAAGAAGAAGCCATTCAAGCTATTCGTGCAGGTAAAATTGTCGCTGGTGATGTTGTTGTGATTCGTTATGAAGGACCTAAAGGAGGTCCAGGAATGCGTGAAATGTTATCACCAACTTCAGAAATTGCTGGAATGGGATTAGATAAAGATGTTGCTTTGATTACAGATGGACGTTTCTCTGGTGCAACACGTGGAGCATCTATTGGACATGTATCACCAGAAGCAGCAGTTGGAGGACCAATTGGACTTGTTGAAGAAGGTGATATGATTGAAATAGATATTATCAATCATCGTATTGAATTATTAGTGAGTGATGATGTCTTAGAAGAAAGAAGAAAGGCTTTTAAACCAAAATTACCAGTTGTGAATGGATATTTGAAAAAATATGCATCAATGGTGACGTCTGCAAACACTGGTGCTGTTTTAAAAGTCAAGGAATAGGGGGAAGTATATGTTATTAACTGGAGCCGATATAGTTATAGAATGTTTACTAGAACAAGGTGTTGATACTGTTTTTGGTTATCCTGGAGGAACAATCTTGAATGTTTATGATAGTTTATATCATTATCAAGATAAAATTAATCATGTCTTAACTTCTCATGAACAAGGGGCTTCACACGCGGCAGATGGTTATGCCAGAGCGACTGGAAAAGTCGGTGTTTGCATGGCAACAAGTGGACCGGGTGCGACAAATCTTGTTACAGGCATAGCTACAGCTTATATGGACTCTGTTCCTTTAGTAGCGATTACTGCTAATGTAGGTGTACCATTATTAGGAAAAGATAGTTTCCAGGAAGTAGATATTACAGGTGTGACAATGCCTATTACAAAACATAATTATATTGTTAAAGATGTGGAAAGCTTGGCACCTACTATTCGTAAAGCCTTCCAGATTGCAAAAGAAGGAAGACCAGGTCCAGTACTTGTGGATATTACAAAAGATGTGACAGCTGCCAAATGTGAATATCAACCACAAAAACCAGAAAAAATTGAAAGACGCAGTTATACTTATCCAACATCTACATTAAAACAAGCCATTGAGATGATTGAAAAAAGTCATAAACCTTTTGTTTTTGTAGGTGGTGGTGTTGTACGTTCTCATGCTTCTGAGGAATTGCGTGAATTTGTTGAAAAGATTGATGCGCCTGTGACTGATTCTTTAATGGGAAAAGGGGCATTTGATGGAACGAATCCACGTTATACAGGAATGCTTGGTATGCATGGAACAAAAACAAGTAATCTAGGTGTTTCACAGTGTGACCTATTAATTGCGATTGGTGCCAGATTTAGTGATCGTGTTATTGGAAATGCACAAAAATTTGCTAAACGTGCGAAGATCATTCACATTGATGTCGATGAGGCAGAAATTAATAAAAATGTGAATGTAGATTTAGGAATTGTAGGCGATGCAAAAAGTGTTTTGAATGCATTGAATTTATTATTAAAACAACAGAATCATTCACAATGGTTAAAAGAAATTCGTGCTTTAAAAGAACAATATCCTTTAACTTATGATACAGATAAATTGACAGGACCTTATGTCATTGAACAAATTGAAGCACTCACAGATAATAATGCCATTATCTGTACAGAAGTTGGTCAAAATCAGATGTGGGCTGCTCAATATTATCATTTTAAAAGACCATGTCAGTTGATTACAAGTGGTGGACTTGGAACAATGGGGTATGGTTTAGGTGCATCTATTGGTGTTAAGTATGGTAAACCAGACCAATATGTCTTTAATATTGCTGGAGATGGATGCTTTAGAATGAATATGAATGAATTGGCAACAGCTTCACGTTACAATGTACCTATTATTGAAGTGATTTTAAATAATCATGTTTTGGGAATGGTACGTCAATGGCAGACATTATTCTATGGAAAACGTTATTCAGCAACTGTATTAGATGATAAAGTTGATTTTTGTAAAACAGCAGAAGGTTTAGGGTGTAAAGCTATTAAAGTCACAAAAAAAGAAGAAGTGGCACCAGCTATATTAGAAGCTATGGATAGTCAAGGACCAGTTGTAATTGAATGTATGATAGAAGAAGATGATAAAGTCTTTCCTATGGTTGCACCTGGTGCTCCAATTGATGATGTCTTTGATCAAAATGATATTCAGGAATAGTTTAAATGCTATTCCTTTTTTATTTAGAAAAACTTAAGAAAAAAATTCATGGCTTTTCCATATAAATATGTTATGATTAAAATTGGCGATAGAAAAATAGGTGATAATATGGATAAGGTAAAAGGATTAACACAACAACAAGTCAAAGAACAGGTTCGATTAGGAAAGGTCAACATTTCACCAAAACCATTAGTGAAAACACATAGACAAATTTTTTGTGAACATATTTTTACACTCTTCAATGCATATAATTTTGTAATTGCCTGTGCTTTGATTTATGTCCAAGCATGGTCAAGCTTATTTTTTGTGTTGATAGTGACTATGAATACAATCATTCATATTTATCAGGATATACGTTCACGACAAATGGTGGCACGTTTGAATTTAATTATTTCACCTAAAACAAAAGTTTTACGTGATGATCAGATGTTTGAAATAGATAATGAAGAAATAGTTCTTCATGATGTTGTATTCTTTGAAACAGGACAACAAATATCAGCGGATAGTATTGTGTTAGACACACCAGTTGAAGTTGACGAATCATTGTTGACGGGAGAAGCTGATCCTGTTTTAAAAAATGTGGGTGATCATTTATTATCGGGAAGTTTTGTCGTCTCTGGAGCATGTCATGCACGTGTTGAACATGTAGGGATAGATAATTATGCGACAAAAATAGCGAATGAAGCGAGAAAACGTAAACCAGTGATTTCAGATTTAGTTGTGACTTTTAAAAAAGTTACACGTTTAACAAGTATGCTTGTTTTGCCTATTAGTATTTGTTTGATATATCAGGCTTTAGGAATTCGTAATGAAACATTAGCGTCAACTATTGTGAATACTTCAACAGCGTTACTTGGAATGCTTCCAATTGGTTTGGTTTTACTGACAAGTGTCTCATTGGCGACAAGTGTTGTCAGATTAGGAAAACGCAAAGTGCTTGTACAAGAGATGTTTAGTATTGAAACATTATCACATGTAGACGTACTATGTCTAGATAAAACAGGAACATTGACACAGGGAAAAATGCAGGTTCAAGACGTTCATATTTTTGAAAATCAGTGGCATGATCAATTTATGAATATTATGAATTCATTTGTGAAAGGAAGTCTTGATAATAACGCAACCTTCTTAACGATGAAAGACTATTTTCAAGGGGAAGCACTTTATTCAGCGTTACGCAGGGTATCTTTTTCTTCAGCTAGAAAATGGAGTGCTTTAGAACTAGAAGAAGTTGGCACAATTATTGTTGGAGCACCAGAAATTATTTTACCAGACTTGGTATTACCTCCATCTATTGAATCAGCAAAACAACAAGGTGCAAGAATTTTACTTGTGGCTAGATATTGTGATTTCGATAGTTTTCAAGAAAATATGAAACAAAGTACAGCATTAGGGTTAATTGTTATCTCTGATCCGTTAAGAGAAGATGCGAAAGAAACAATACAGTTTTTTAAAGACAATGATGTTGATGTGAAAATTATTTCAGGCGATCATCCTGTTACTGTCAGTGCTTTAGCTAAACAGGCAGGGATTGAAAATGCTCATCAATATATTGATGCATCTACTCTTTCAACACCTAAAGAATTAGAAGAAGCCATTATGAATTATCATGTAATTGGACGTGCCTCTCCTTCACAAAAACATGACATGATTTTATGTTTACAAAAACATAAACAAAAAGTTGCTATGACAGGTGATGGTGTCAATGATGTTTTGGCTTTAAAAGATGCTGATGTATCGATTGCGATGGGCTCTGGTTCTGATGCAGCTAAACAGATTTCACAGTTTGTAGTGATTAATGGGGAATTATCAACAATGGTAGATGTTGTTAAAGAAGGACGACTAGATATTAATAATGTTACACGTTCAGCTTCTATGTATTATTTAAAGACAATTTATACAATATTGATTTCTATCACTTGTATTATTTTAAATATGCCTTATCCTTTTATACCTTTTCAGATGACATTATTAGATAATTTTGTTGAAGGATTTCCATCGTTTATGATTTTATTTGAAAAAAATATATCTAAACAAAAAGAATCTATTGGTAGATATACATTGCGTTATTCCTTCCCTAATGCTATTGCAATTGTCTTATGTGTCATTGTACTAAAGTTATTAGCACCGAGTCTTTCGTTATCATTGAATCAAGTTTTCACTATTCTTTATTACACAACAGCTATATTATCTATTCATATGATTTATCGTATATATAGTCCTATTAATTTATATCGAACAGTTGTTTTGATTATAGATGTCATTGCCTTTATCCTTGTTTCATATATAACATATGATTTATTGCAGCTTGCTCCTATTAATATGCAGTTAATTCAATATATTTTCATTATGTTGATATTTGGATTTATGGTATCCATATGTTTATCTCGAATTGTGATAAGATATTTGGATACACATCCTCAGGATTGATGCTTAAAAAAATTAATCTATTGAAAGCGTTATAATAAAGAGATATAATGTTTCTTAGGAGGATACGGGAAATGAAAAGATTATTAAATTGTACAACAAGTGAAATGTTATCAATGAACAAAGATGAATTGAAACAATCTATTTTAGCGAGTGAAGGAAGAACAATTATGACAGAAACTGTTGTGGCTTGTCAGCCTTTACTTAATGATTTAACAAATGCTGAATTAGCTGTTTCTTTTGGTAGTGATATGGTGTTATTAAATGTTTTTGATTGTGATAACCCTCATATCAATGGATTACCAGAAACAGATGAACCAGTAAAATTATTGAAAAAATTAGTAGGTAGACCAGTGGGATGTAATTTGGAACCTATTGATGAAAATGCAAAGATGATGGAAAATAGATTGGAAATTTCACATGGTCGTCATGCGACAAAAGAAACATTTATTAAAGCAAAAGAATTGGGATTTGATTTTATTTGTTTAACAGGAAACCCTGGAACAGGTGTAAGTAATGCATCTATTGAAAATGCGATTAAACTTGCAAAAGAATATTTTGGTGGAATGATTATTGCTGGTAAGATGCATTCAAGTGGAATTGATGAAGCATTGGTTGATTTGCCAAGTATTGAAAGATTTATTGATGCTGGAGCTGATATTATCTTGATGCCTGCTGTTTATACAGTACCTGGTTTATCAGAAGAAGAAGTGAGAGATGCATGTAAGTTAATTAAATCTAAAGGTGCTTTATCATTAAGTTCTATCGGGACTTCACAAGAAGGTAGTGATGAAGGAACAATTAGAGAAATTGCATTAGTCAATAAACGTTGTGGTATTGATATTCAACATATTGGCGATGCTGGATGGTGTGGTATTGCTTTACCAGAAAATATTATGGCATTGTCTATCGCAATTAGAGGTAAACGTTGGACATATCATAAAATTGCGTCTTCAGTAAATAGATAAGGATTCTCAGGAATCCTTTTTTTCTTTGATGAACGACTTTTCTTGAGATGAGGATTTCTTTTTTATAAAATAAAAGAAAGAAGATTTTTATGAAAGGAGAGTGTAAATATGGATCATTACAATATTCAAAAATATGGTATTCATACAACAGGAAGTGTTTATCGTAATATTCCTGCCGGTTCATTAATTGAAAAAGCGTTAATAAAAAAAGAAGGACGTTTAAGTCGTGCAGGTTGTTTATGTGTTCAAACGGGAGAAAGAACAGGTCGTTCTCCAAAGGATAAATATGTTGTTGATACACCAGCAGTTCATGATAAAATTGCATGGGGAAAAGTGAATCAGTCTATTTCTAGAGAGCAGTTTGACCAAGTTTATCAAGCTATTATTCAACATTTCAAGGATAAAGATTTGTATATTTTTGATGGCTATGCTGGAGCTAATCCAAAATATTCTTATGGTTTTAGAATTATTAATGAAAAAGCAAGTCAAAATCTTTTTATTTCAAATTTATTAATAAAGCCAACACCACGAGAATTACAACATTTTCAGGAGGATTATCTCGTATTAGTTGCTCCTGATTGTCATATTGATGCATCAGTTGGTTTAAATAGTGATGTGGCTGTTATCATTGATTATGAAAAACAAATTGTGTTAATTGCTGGTACGGGCTATTCAGGAGAAATCAAAAAGAGTATTTTCTGTGTTATGAATTACATGTTACCTCAACGAAATGTTTTTACAATGCA
>CALVFK010000036.1 GCA_944326805.1 uncultured Massilimicrobiota sp.
ACTTCAGAAGAATATAATGGATGATGACCCAGATGTTCACGACAGACAAACCCTCCATCCTCTAATGAAATAGAAACGACCTGTGGTGAACGACAAAAGACACATCCATCAACATCTAAAGAAACACCATTATGTTCTAAAATAAAAACATTAAAAACAAGATAAACCAACAAAGGCATATAACCAACATCTAAAGCATGTAAAGCCTCATATAAGATTTCATACTCTTTTTCTAAAGGCTGATTTTCTTCCACATAACGATAATAATATTCTAAAATATATTGTCCAACAATCTCACTTTCAAGATTTTCTTCAATATGCCGAAAATAATTCACTGGTGAAGCCTTCATCAATGTACTAAGTCCCTTTTTTAGATGAATCGTCAACTCACTTAACATCATTTCCTGACATCCTCTTGCATTTTTACTTGTCATCTTTCTAATGCCGCGTGCCAGAACACTGATTTTTCCATACTCACGGGTATAAACATGTAAAATCATATCATTTTCTTTATAGGGTGTTTTCTTTAAAATAATGGCTTCGACTGTTTCCTCATGAATAGTCGTTTTCATCATAACCAAACTCTCTTAAATACTTTTGTTTATTACGCCAGTTCTTTTCCACTTTCACAAACAATTCCAGTGTCACTGGTGTCTGTAAAAAACGTTTCATTTCACGACGCGCATTTTGTCTAATTTTTTTAATCATACTGCCTTGTTTTCCAATCAGAATGGCTTTTTGACTCGGACGATCCACGACAATCGCTGCCATGACATGAACTCCCTGCTCATCTTCTGTCATACTTTCAATCACAATCGCAACACTATGTGGAACTTCTTCATGTGTAAAATAAAGAATCTTTTCACGAATAAATTCAGCCATAATAAAACGTTCTGGATGATCTGTAATATGATCTTTAGGATAATACATCACACCTTCATGAAGATCACTTTTAATAATCTCTAATAAATGTTCTACATTATCTCCATTTAATGCACTAATAGGAATGATTTCTTTAAAATCAAACATTTCTTTCCATTGTGCCAATTTTTGAACCAGTTCTTCTTTAGATAATAAATCTATTTTATTTAAAATCAGATAAACAGGTCCATCAGCTTCTTTTAAACGATTGACAATAAAACGATCTCCCTTACCAATCTTTTCATCAGCTGGCGCAATCAATAAAACAATATCCACACCATAAATACTATTTAAAGCATTCGTATTCATAAATGAACCTAAACCATCCTGTGGTTTATGAATACCCGGTGTATCCATAAAAATAATCTGTGCCTCATCATCCGTGTAAATCCCTTGAATAGTATTACGTGTTGTTTGAGCTGTTGATGATGTAATCGCCAATTTTGTTTTTAATATATGATTTAATAACGTTGATTTCCCTACATTAGGACGACCAACAATACTTACAAATCCTGATTTAAATGTCATAAACTTTCTCCTGTAAATGCACGTGGTAATAACGTCTGCATATTTGTAACTTCATAATAATCTTTGTTTCCTAAAATAATAGGTGTAAGAGGATCCATTAATTCTGCCAGTACCTGACGACAGGCTCCACATGGAGAGATTAAAGGTGTACAATCTCCCACAATGGCTAGAGCTTCAATATCATCTTGACGATAACCCTGACAATAAGCTTGAAAAATTGCATTACGCTCTGCACACATAGTCGAACCATAAGCTGCATTTTCAATATTTGTCCCATAGATTCTCTGTCCATTTTTTAATAACAGACACGCTCCTACACGAAAATGTGAATAAGGAACATAAGCATTTTTGGAAGCTTCAAAAGCTTCATCTACAAGTTTTTGATAATCCATATTTAACCTCTTTCTATTCCTAACTGATTTAAAATTTCTTTTTGTAAACGAAACATTTCTTTTTCTTCATCTTCATTCATATGATCATATCCTAGTAAATGTAAAAGACCATGCGTCATCAAAAAACACATTTCACGCTTTAAAGAATGTCCATAATCTTTGGCTTGAGCACAAGCATGATCATAAGAAATAAAAATATCTCCTAAACTTCTTGGCATTCCTTCTACATAATATTGTTCATTATCTTCTAAAGCAAAACTAATCACATCTGTTGCACGATCAATATGACGATAATCACGATTGATTTGATGAATTTGCTCATCATCAACAATCACACATGATAATTCAACATCATCATCTAACTGTAAAGTTTTTAACGTTGTTTCAATAATTTGTTTAAAAACTTCTTCGTAACTTTCTTGACATAAATGTTTTTCATCTTCATATACAAAATCAATATTCATCTTCTCACCCTTTATTTCTTTATTTTTCCTTTTTCAATTATAACACATTCCATATCCTTGTTCACTATCTTTGTTTGATGGTTCACCATAATATAAATCTTTCCCTCATCATTTTTCAATAAATATCGTAAAATCTTATTAGCCAGACGGGTATCTAAATGTGAAAAAGCTTCATCCATAATCAAAACATCCCATTGACGACACAACATACGAATCAACGCCACAACCTGTCTTTGTCCTAAAGACAAAGGACTTCCATCTTCATTTAAAACGATATGAAACATATCTATAAGCTGTTCCTGATTGAAAGCTTTTAAATAAAATTGAATTTTCTTTTCATCAGGACATAAAAAATTATCTTTTAAAGTCATGTGTAAAAAAGTTGGTGTTTCATTTAAATAACCAATATGCTGATGTAAAGATGATAAATCAATTTGTCTTAATTCCTGTCCATTCATATAAATATCTCCCTGATATGTATCATCCTGTCCCATCAATAATTTTAAAAGTGTAGATTTTCCACTACCGGTTGCCCCTTTGATCCAAAGATGATGATGAATATCTAAATCAATGTGTTCTAAAACTGGCATTTGATATCCATAGGCATAACTGACATCATCATAACGAATAGATGTAATAGGCTGATTTAAAGCTTCTAAAGAAGGTTGTTCACCAATTTCAAAATTCTTATATTTTTCATAAATCAAACTGACCTGTTTATACTGACTGGCTAATGTCACGATATTTAAAACAGGTTGAATACAATAAGATACAAGCATATAAAACATCATTAATTGTCCCATTGTCATTGTTTTTTGAGAAAAGAAATAAAAACCTGAACATAAAATCATTCCATAACACAAAACAATCATATATTGAACAAGAGAATGAAATTGATTTAAGAATAAGGACTGCTTCTCTTTTAATAAAGCTTCATCCAAATAAATATGATAACTTCTTTCCCTTTGTCTTTGAAACAAATCAAAATAACGAATCAGATGATGATTTTCAATTAATTCCAAAACATGATGTCCAAAATGAAAATGAGCTTCCAGATAATTTTTATTTAAAGTCTGAAAATCCTTTAAACGACGATAACTCATCAAAACAATAATCAATAAAACAACGCTCACAATACATGTCATCCAGACATTTAAAAACCACATACCTATCCATAAGACCACAAAAAACATACCATCTAAAAAGAACTTTTCAAAACATTCTAAACTCATTTCTGTTAAATCAAATAAACTTAATAACTGACTTTGAATAACACCATCATCTTGACGATAAAAATTTTCTGGTTGTTTCAACATATTCATAAAAGACTGAAAAACATAATCTTCATCCATTGCTTTTTGTAAATAAATCATTTCTTTCATTTTTAATTGAGAAAGATATGTACGCATCATTTCTAAAAAACAATAACCTAAAGAAAGCACAGCCATATAGAAAAATGGTGTTTTCAAATCAATATAATCAATCAAAATCTGAAAAAAATAACTGCTGCCATAACCAATCAACGCAATCCATAAACCTTTCCATAAAAAAGATGTCAGATACTTTTGATAAGACAAAAACATTTCCTTTAAAAACTGAAAATAACTTTTATAACACAGTTCTGGAACACGACCAACATGTTTAATCACAATCACAAAACGTCCAAAAATGTCTTCTACATCTTCACGATACAAAGTGATTAACCCTCTGGCTGGATCACCTATGATAAACTCATCATCCTTGATTTCATACAAAACAACAAAATGTCCTAAACCTGCTTCAATCGTATATAAAATACAAGGACATTTCACTTCTTTTTCCACATCATCTAAATGTGCTTCATAAGCTTTAGCTTCAATCTGATAACTTTTTAAACATTCAATCATTCCTTTGATTGAAATACCGTTTTGATTCAATCTGGCTTTCTTTTTAATGTTTTTGATTTCATCATGAAAATGATAATACTTTAAAATCATCGCAATACAATAAGCACCACATGCTTTTTCTTCATCTTGTAATTCTATTGGATATTTGTACATAGAAAAACCCCCTTACTTTTATATACGCAAAAAGTAAGAGGTTTTTCTTCTTTTTATGACAATTTTTTTAAATTTTTTTTCAAAATATCAATAAATGCATCAACATGTTCACGTTGAATAATAAATGGTGGTAACATACGAATCACATTTGTCCCCGCTGTCACAACAATCACACCATCATCCAATAAAGAATGCACAACCGGTTTGGCTTCTTGATTCAATACCAGTCCCTGCATTAAGCCTAAACCACGACGTTCAAGCACACAATCAAACTCATCGACAATTTCATCTAAACGTTGAATCAGATATTGTGAAATTTCCTGAACATGATCTAAAAGATGTTCTTTTTCCAGGATTTCAAAAACAGTTTTCACAGCCATACAAGCCAATGGATTTCCTCCATAAGTGCTTCCATGATCACCCGGTTGCATAGCCTGTGCCCATTTTTGATTAGCAACAAAAGCACCGACTGGAATTCCACAGCCAATACCTTTAGCCAGACAAACAATATCAGGCATGATATCATATTGGAAATATGTCATGATTGTTCCAGTACGTCCCATACCGCTTTGCACTTCATCTAAAATCAGACAGATATCATGTTTATCACATAGTACTCTTAAAGCTTTCATAAAAGCCTGATCACAAGGATAAACACCACCTTCACCTTGAACAGGTTCAACAATAATTGCAGCAGTACGTTCATTGATGAGATTCTTCACACTTTCAATATCATTTAAAGTTGCATATCGAACGCCTTCAATTAATGGCCCAAAAGCTTTTTGATAGGCAGGATTCCCTGTCAACTTCACTGAACCTGTAGAACGTCCATGAAAAGAATGATGGAAAGAAATAATTTCACTATCAGCTTTTCCATGCTTTAAATAATAATACTTTCTTGCCAGTTTTAATGCCCCTTCTGTAGCTTCAGTTCCAGAATTACAGAAAAAGACAGCATCTAACTGTGTGGCTTTTTTGACAGCTTCAGCTGCCTCCACAGCAACTGGTGTATAAAAATAATTAGAAACATGCATTAAAGTTTCTATTTGTTTTTGCAATGCTTCAACATAGGCTGGATAACGATAACCTAATGAATTGACACCAATCCCGGCATAAAAATCTAAATAACGACGTCCTTTGGTATCATAAAGATAAACACCTTCACCTTTTTCTAAAACAATATCATAACGTCCATAAGCTTTTAAAAAAGCTTCTTCCCCTCTTGTATACCAATCTTCCATCATGAAACCCCCTTTATATTTTTAGCAATCCTTTCATATAAATCAATCGCTTTGATTAATACATCTTCATGAAAATTAAATGTTTCCGTATGTAATCCACTTTGATAACGATCACACTTTGTTCCAAGAAAGAAGAAAATACCTGGAACAGCCTTTTGATAAAAAGCAAAATCTTCTGCCAACATCAAAGGTTCATCTAATTCAATATAATGATCTAAATCCACACATTCTTTCCATTGTAAATACAACGATGAAGAATTAATGACTGGTGGATACATTGGTGGACAACTCCATTCAATTTGACATTGATAAGTTGCCATTAAGCTTTCATGAATCGCTTGAATATGCTTTGTCATCTGATGAAAAAGAGATTCATCATAACAACGCAAAGTGCCATGCATCACTGTCTGTGTCGCCACACTATTACGGGCCGTTCCTCCTTCTATTTGGCCAATATTCAAAACAACTGGCTGAAAAGGAGAAATCTGACGAGAAACCATTGTCTGATATTGCATATAGGCCTGATTGGCTATCATAATACTATCAACACCATCTTGAGGCAATCCGGCATGAGCCCCTTTTCCATGAATAGTCACATCCAGTTCTCCACACATGGCCATCAATGGTCCTTTTTTACAGGCAATCATGCCTTCTTCAATCAATGGCATCAAATGCATACCAAAAATCGCTTTGACATTGTATTTTTCAAAAATACCAGATTCCACAACAAAACGAGCAGCTCCCGGTGATTCTTCAGCAGGCTGGAAAATCAAAAGAATATTATAATTCAATGGTTCTTGTATACTTTTTAAACGTTTCGCAAATCCCAATAATGCACTCATATGGCCATCATGCCCACAGGCATGCATACATCCAGAATGTTTGGAAACATAATCGACCTCATTTTTTTCTACAATCGGTAAACCATCTATATCACTGCGAAAAGCAAGTGTCGATAAACATCCATTATCAATATAAACAATAGTTCCAGTATCTACAATACTTTCCCATTGATATCCCATTTTTTCCAATTCATGACGCAAATACTTTGCGGTTTTATATTCTTTTAATCCCAGTTCAGGAATCTGATGAAGTTCTCTTCTCCAACGTTTGACATCTTCCATAATTTCACCTTAAATTTTTCTTAAATCATCCATTAATTGTGTCTTTTCTTTTGTTTCCTCTGTTTTTTCTTCTTTAATAATACGAGCCGGATTTCCAGCAACGACTGCTCCAGCAGGCACATCATTTAATACAATACTTCCTGCTCCAACAACAGCCCCTTTACCAATACGAACACCTTCTACAACAACTGCATTCGCACCAATTAAAACATCATCTTCCAATACAACTGGTTTGGCACTAGGTGGTTCAATAACCCCTGCTAAAACTGCTCCAGCCCCAACGTGACAATGTTTTCCAACTTCAGCGCGTCCACCTAAAACAGCGCCCATATCAATCATTGAACCTTCACCAATTTTCGCTCCAATATTAATGACAGCTCCCATCATAATAACTGCATTATCTTCAATTGTCACATTTTCACGAATAAATGCTCCCGGTTCAATACGTGCGTTGATATTTCGCATATCCAACATTGGAATCGCACTATTACGACGATCCTGTTCTAAATAAGTATCCGTAATCTGATCTTGATATGTTTCTAAATATTTTTCAACATTTTCTAAATCACCAATTAAAACACGACTTGTTTCTGTTCCAAAAACTTGAATAGATTCATCACAAGGTAAGTCATGTCCATTGACATAAACTTTTACTGGTGTTTGTTTTTTTGCATCTCTGATATATTGAATGATTTCTTGTGCTGTACTATACATTTTTAAAATCCTCCTCATTTATGATTCCTTCAAATACCGTTCTTGCTGGTCCTTCCATGAAAATATGACCATCTTCATAATCAATATGTAATATTCCACCTAACAGTTCCACATCTACCTGCTTGTCACATAAGCCATTGACATAACTGGCATACATCACTGCACAGGCTCCTGTTCCACATGCCATTGTTTCTCCTGATCCTCTTTCCCAGACACGCATTTTTAAACGCTCTGGACTTACGACCTGTACAAATTCTGTATTAACAGATTCGGGAAACATCTGATTTTTTTCAAAATAAGGACCAATGTCCTCAATCGCAAAATCAAGTTGATCAACATAAGTCACAACATGGGGATTTCCCATTGAAACAGCAGTACAATGATAAATATTGTGATTGATTTGTAATGGTTCATTAATCATTTCCTTTTTTTCAAAAAGACAAGGAATCATCTTTACATCCAATGATGGTTTTCCCATATCTACTCTGACAGATTGCACTATCCCATTTTCAACCTTTAACCAGACTCTTTTAACTCCAGCCAATGTTTCAATTTCCAGATAAGTCTTCTCAGTTAAATGATGGTCATAAACAAATTTCGCAAAACAGCGAATCCCATTACCACACATCTTTCCTTCACTGCCATCACGATTAAACATACGCATAAAAAAATCATAATCTTGAGAAGGGAGAATCACAATCATCCCGTCACTACCAATCCCAAAATGGCGATCACTAATGCGTGATATAAATGCTGGTGTAGTGTTGACCTCCTGATGAATACCATCAACATAAATATAATCATTTCCAAGGCCTTCCATCTTTGTAAATTTCAATGCTTTTCACCTCATCTTTTTGAAATATATTAACATTTTTTTAATATAATGAAAAGTCTTTTAAACGAATTACATATATTAAAATAAGGTGACATTATGAAATATATGTTTAAAAAAATCAACCAAATCCTATCCATCTTTTTATTCACTTTAATCATTATGATTCTTTATTACCACTTTGCATATTAAAAATAACGGCCTAGCCGTTATTTTCATCATCCTGTTCTTGAGATGTCTCTTGTACAATTGTTTCAGTCTGAATATCATCTTGTGGGTGAGTATCTGTATAATCCTCAATCATAGTTTGTTTTGTTTTCTTTTTATTTTTAAGTATGAAAGCAATAATTCCAATCACAACAAGAATACCTATACCTACATAAACATATGTCATATTCATTCCTACTGATTTAGGAGATGAAATAACAAGTTCATTATCCTGATGTCCATTAGCTGATAATTCCAATAAATCAATAGTGACATTTTGTCCATCCACTGTTCCCATATTAGATTTGGCATTGCCTGGCATTTTGACATTGATCACCATTTCTAATCCTAAAGCCTTCATTTTATCTATTGAATAACCTGCAGCATCAGACAATTGTGCATCCATCTCGTTTTTAAAATCATCCAAAGGCATTCTAAAAACAATGCATTCTTCACCATCAATTGTTTCTTCACTGATCATCGCCTGCATTTCACTCGATGTCATGTCAGCTCCTTCAATATGAACTCCAGCCCAATCTTTACCATCAATACTTTCCTCAATCGTTGTGATCTTGGCATCTTTCATATCCTCAGATGACAACATTTCATTTTTCAAATCTTCAATAGCCTCATCAGCCGATGTCCCAGACATCGACAATAAAGATTCTTCAAACAGCAAATCCATTGATCCTGTAGCACTTTTATCTGCATTCACTTCAAAATTAATTTTCATTTTCATACAACCTGTTAATAAAAAAACAGTCAATACAAGCATGAAAACTTTTAATATTTTCTTCATAATTATTCACCTTCCCCATCCTTATTGTAACATAATCTCCATTAATAGACATACATTATCATAAAAATACAATCAATATTTTAAAACTTCCTCATAAAATCATTATATGTTATAATTTTGACACTATAAAAAAGGAGAATGCAAATGGGATTAACAGAGTTTTTAAGATTAGCCATTCCTTCAATAGGATTAGCAGGATTGATTGTTTTGATCGTGGGAGGAATATATGGATTTTATCTTCTTTATCAAAAAAAGCAGGGTAAAGATATTCATTGTTCAATCAAAAAATTGATTTTAAGTGGTATGCTTATTGGTTATGTGATTGTTGTGATTCTGGCTACACTGACCAGTAGATCTCATTTTTCTTATGAACAAAAATTCAGTTTCGAACTATTCAGTTCCTATCGTATGGCTATCAATCATTTTCAACTACGTGAATGGCGTAATATCATTTTAAATATCATCATGGGTGTGCCTTTAGGCATCTTATTACCATGTTTATTTGAAAAAATGAGGCATTGGTGGCTGACATATCTTTCAGGACTATTGTTTACACTATTAATTGAAACAACACAACTGATAACACATCGTGGTATTTTTGAAATGGATGATATTTTGAATAATACTTTGGGATGTATGATTGGTTTTGGTTTGTTTATTTTAAGTCATACTTTATACCAAAAAGCAAAGAAAAAACCTATTAAATTAAGACCTGTCATTATTTCTCAGTTTCCTCTCATTTTAACAATCCTATCTTTTGTTTATATATTTATATCTTATTCATATCAGGAATTAGGCAATTTAACACAAGCTTATTATAAAAAAGCAGATATGTCACATATCGAAGTCATAAGTCATGTTCCACTCTCTCATCAAACAAGCTCACAACCCGTTTATAAAATCAAAACATATAGCGATGAAGACTATAACACTCTCGCAAAGACTATTTTTCAAAAGCATCAGGACATCATAGATGACAAGAAAACAGAAATAAACAATCATAACATTTCTTTTGTATCCAAAAACAAAGACATAAACATCTTTATTGATAAACAAGAAGCCACTATGGATATTACCTATCCTGGAGAATTTCAACCAAACACGCAAAACTTATCTTGGCAAGAAGTGAAAAAAATCATTGAAAAGGAAGGCATTTCTATTCCAGAACAAGCAACTTTTACACAAATAGATACAGGCACCTATGAATTTTCAATAAATACAAACACAAGTCAACAATATATTCAAGGTTATATTTCCGTTCAAATCAATCAAGATCATTCTCTTTCCTCTCTTTCTTATCAAATAAACTCCTACGATATTTATAAATCTTATCCGATTATTTCCGAAAAACAGGCTTTCCAATATATTAAAGAAGGACAATTCAATCAAGATTGGATGCTCTCTTTAGATAACGAAATCATTATTCATTCAATCAAACTTGTATATAGAGAAGATTCAAAAGGATATTACCAGCCTGTTTATCAGTTTGGCATAGAAAACGATCAACTGATTTATATTCCAGCTATCCAATAATCAGCCATAATGAAAAAGTCTATCTTTAAAAATAGACTTTTTCATCATATATATTTATAAATCTTCAAAAGAAATCAGTTCTATATCATGTTGTTGAATAAATGTAGCTACCTCTGGGTTCATGAGTGAAGCAAATTCTCTTGCTCTTTGAACATGATAACTGCTCAAATCTAATAAAGTCTGATCAACATAAGCAGGATGTAAAGCCAATTCAATCATTTCTCTTTTTTCATCAAGAGCTTTCTCAAATAATTTTAATAATGTGTTAACTGTTCCATGATTATAAAAATCTGGAATATGGCATGGCGCATAGATAATACCATGTTCTTTTAAAATACCTTCTATCTGCTGATCTTGAGCACGCATAGGTAAATGATATTTTTGAGCTAATTTCATAGCTGCCTTAAGTTGTTTTGGTGTCGTACAAACATGGAAATCGATATGATCAGGTTTAAGCCCTGTCGCTAAAAACTTATCCATCTGTGCCTGATATTCTTTATCCAATTCACTTTGATCACTTTTTTCAATAATTTCTGGATCACGATAAAAATGATCATTTTCATCTGTTAAAGTTTTTAACCCTTTAACCACAGAATATTGAACTGTTGTCACCAAATGAATACCTACATGCAATAAATCTGGATATTGTTTCATTAATGAAACAGCATGTTCAAATCCGGGCATATTAACCATTAAACTTGTAGAAGTCAAAATGCCATGTTGAAATCCTTCTAATATAGCCAAATTCACTCCTCTAGAAAATCCAAAATCATCTGCATTCATAATCACTTTCATAAGATATTCCTCGCTTTCTTCTTTTATCATAACACAAAATCATCTTGTATCTTTATAAAAAAGGTTTATTTTTAAAACATCATTTTATTCTCGTAACTATCAGCAAAGCGTTGTATAATAAAGTTGTCAAAATAATCAAAAGGAGAATATCATTTATGGAATCACATCTTTCGGGAGTATGGATTGTAGCCATCGCTTTTTATGGACTTGCTATATATACTTTCATTACTTCAAAACCTATGAATTTCTGGGCTGGTCATAAAATTTCATCTCATAGAATAAAAAATGTCAAAAAGTATAATATTTGTTTAGGGATTATGTGGTTGTTTTTAGCTATTTATTTTAGTATTGGCTCTTATTATGAGTATACGAATCATATAAACATGGTTTATATGATGTATCAATTATTTATAAAATACATTTTATTATGTATGATTATTTATTACGCTGTGGTATGGTATTATTTTAAAGCACGATAATAATACTAAAAATCTATAAATTTCAAAAAAAACACAACAATTTCCATAAAAAAGTCATAAAAGTAAACAATAAAAACACTGTATTAAAAGTATATCGAAGTATGATTTATATACCAGGATAATCAAATGACTTACACACACAAAGTGAAATTGTAAATATCATGTTATATTTGTACCAAAATATAGAAGAACAGTATTTTATGATAGAAAAAGTGATTATTCTGCTGAAGTTGACCAATCATTAATGATCAGATTCATCAAAATGAAAGTTTTGCACGCAACTGGTTGACTTGGTAATTGGATAATTCTACACTGATTGGTACATATACATAATTAGTCATTATAATTTCATTCGTTATTTACTGGTTTGTAATACTTGTAAAAAGAAAGTGGATCGAAATCGATTCACTTTTTTGTATCATTAAAAATATATTAGAAGCATATCTTTTATTGCTATAATGCTAAATATAAAATGTAATATATAAGATTGATAATACGTTTATTGCTAAATAATTTTCTTAGATCTTTTTCGTCGTATGTAATGGCAACTTCTTTAACGTTTTTAAATGATTAGATACATTAGATTTCATTGCTCATGCATAATTATGTGCATTTAAATAACATAAGTAACAAAGTGGTGTCAAATAATCTTCATTAATATCATCTTTCAAAATATCAAAAAGAATATTTTTTTGATTAAGATATTTTGATAACTGGTAAGATTGATCAAATAATCTGGTGGTTTTTTGGTGCAAAAAAAGAAATTCTATATAAAAAATATATACTTTTAAAGAGAGTATAGAAACAAATTTTAAACCAAATAGACTCATCAAACAAAAAATATTTATTTGAATTTTGTGTTTGAAAACACAAAAAAAGCCCTTAAAATAAGGACTTTAGCGTTTCAATGGAGCGGGTGATGGGAATCGAACCCACGTAGTCAGCTTGGAAGGCTGAAGTTCTACCATTGAACTACACCCGCATACTCTGGGGCGGACGATGGGAATCGAACCCACGAAATGCCGGAGCCACAATCCGGTGCGTTAACCACTTCGCCACGTCCGCCATATTGACTTATCTCAATTAGGCAAGTACAAGTATATAAGATTTTTAATCATTTGTAAAGATGTTTTTTCATTTTTTAGAAAAAAATATTTTCAAATATCATTTCATCCTCTCTTTACATAAAATTTACATGATAATCACGTTTCATCTTCAATAATTTGTTATATTAAATAAGGAGCAGTGATTACTTATGAAATTAACGACTTATAAAAAGATTATTGAAATTTTGAT
>CALVFK010000037.1 GCA_944326805.1 uncultured Massilimicrobiota sp.
GTGGATGTTCAGGTGAGATGTTTATCTGCCCATCGTGCCCACGTAGGATTAAGTGCCTTTATTGAAGAAGTGAATACCAATGGTACAGAAGTGATTATTACAGCTGCTGGGATGGCCGCAGCCCTTCCAGGTGTTGTCGCTTCTCAAACCGTATTACCAGTCATTGGTGTTCCATTAAGTGGGGCGACATTAGATGGTATGGATGCTTTATTATCAATTGTCCAGATGCCTTCTGGTATTCCCGTTGCGACAGTCGCTATTAATGGAAGTAAAAATGCAGCTTATCTGGCTTTACAGATGATGGCTGTTCATCATGAACAATTAAAGGAAAAATTACTGGCTTTCCGTCAGGACAATGAAAAACAGGCAATGAAAGCCAATCAGGAAATTATGGAAAAATATCAATAAATAAGGAGAATCAAACAATGGCAAAATTATTATATGAAGGAAAAGCAAAACAAGTTTATGAAACAGAAAATCCTAATGAATATATTATTCATTATAAAGATGATGCGACAGCTGGTAATGGAGTCAAACATGATCAGTTTGAAGGAAAAGGTGTTTTAAACAATACAATTTCTTGTATTATCTTTGATATGTTAGAAGAAGCAGGAATCAAAACACATATGATTGAAAAAATCAATGAAAGAGATATTCGTGTAAAAAAAGTAGAAATCTTCCCATTGGAAGTTATTATTAGAAATATTACAACAGGATCTTTCTGTAAAAGATTAGGGGCTAAAGAAGGTATTGTTTTAGAGGAACCAATATTCGAATTAAGTTATAAAAATGATGATTATGGTGATCCATTAATTAATGATGATCATGCAGTGGCATTAGGACTTGCGACTCGTGAAGAATTAAAATATATTCGTGAAACAACATTAAAGATTAATGAATTATTAAAAGCATTTTTCTTGAAATTAAATTTAAAATTGGTTGATTTTAAAATTGAATTTGGAAAAACAGAAGATGGTCAAATCTTATTAGCTGATGAAATTTCACCTGATTCTTGTCGTTTATGGGATGTGGATACAAATCAAAAATATGATAAAGATGTATTTAGACAAGATATTGGAGATTTAATTGAAACTTATAAAGCAGTATTAGCAAGAATGGAAAATAAATAAGGAGAACGACTATGGATTATAAAAAAGCGGGTGTAGATATTGAAGCTGGATATCAATCAGTGGAATTGATGAAAGAACATGTCAAAGCGACAATGCGACCAGAAGTCCTTGGAGGATTAGGTGGTTTTGCTGGAGCTTTTGATTTAAGTGCTATTAAAAATATGGAAGAACCTGTCTTATTGTCTGGAACGGATGGTTGTGGAACAAAGGTTAAATTAGCTTTTATCTTAGATAAACATGATACAATTGGGATTGATGCAGTGGCTATGTGTGTCAATGATATCGCATGTAGTGGGGGAGAACCTTTATTCTTCTTGGATTATATTGCTTGTGGAAAAAACTATCCTGAAAAAATTGCGACGATTGTTAAAGGGGTGGCAGAAGGATGTATTCAGTCTGAGTGTGCATTAGTTGGCGGTGAAACAGCTGAACATCCTGGATTAATGCCAGAAAATGATTATGATTTGGCTGGTTTTGCAGTTGGTGTCGTGGATAAAAAAGATATTATTGATGGTTCAACAATTGAAGCAGGCGATGTTTTGATTGGTATCGCTTCAAGTGGTGTTCATAGTAATGGTTTTTCTCTTGTTAGAAAAGTTTTTGAGATGAGTGAAGCATCTTTAAATACGTATTATGATGAATTAAAGGGAACATTGGGTGAAGTCTTATTAACACCAACAAGAATTTATGTCAAAGCTTTAAAGAATATTAAAAATGCAGGTGTGAAGATTAAAGGATGTTCACATATTACTGGTGGCGGATTTTATGAAAATGTACCAAGAATGTTACCAGAAAATGCTTTGGCTGTCATTGAAAAGAACAGTTATCCAATTCCACCAATCTTTGATTTAATTCAAAAACAAGGACAGATTGAAGAACAGATGATGTATAATACTTTCAATATGGGTCTTGGTATGGTCATTGCAGTGAATAAAGAAGATGTTGATACAGTTTTAAAAGCGATTGAAGCTTCTGGTGATCATGGTTATGTTGTGGGACATATTGAAGCAGGTCAAAAAGGAGTTCAATTATGTTAAAGATTGCTGTGATGATTTCTGGAGGAGGAACTGATTTACAGTCAATCATTGATGCCTGTCAGGCAGGAAAAATCAATGGACAGATTGAACTTGTCATTTCTAATCGTCAAAAAGCATATGGCTTACAGCGTGCCAAAAAAGCAGGGATTGAAACAGCCGTTGTCAAAAAGAATGATGCATTGATTGTTTCTATGTTCAAGGAAAGACAGATTGATTTGGTAGTTTTAGCTGGTTATTTAGCCATTTTAACAGATGAACTGATTGATGCTTATCCAAATCAGATTATCAATATTCATCCTTCATTGATTCCTTCTTTTTGTGGAGCGGGAATGTATGGAATGCATGTTCATGAAGCCGTATTCAATAGAGGTGTTAAAGTCAGTGGTGCAACTGTGCATTTTGTCAGCAGTGAAATTGATGGTGGACCGATTATTAAACAGGTGGCTTGTGATATTTCTGATTTAGATAAGGCTGAGGATATTCAGGCAAGAGTCTTAGAGATTGAACATCAAATTTTACCTGAAGTTGTAGGATTATATTGTGATGGAAGAATACAAATAGTAAATGGAAGGGTAAAGGTGATATAAATGAAAAGAGCTTTGATTTCTGTAACGAATAAAGAAGGTATTGTGGATTTTGCGAAAGGTTTGGTTCAATTAGGATTTGAAATTGTTTCTACTGGTGGAACAATGAAAGTCTTAGAAGATAATGGTGTTAACTGTATTGCGATTGATGATGTGACTGGTTTTCCTGAAATGTTAGATGGGAGAGTGAAAACTTTACATCCTAAAGTTCATGGGGGATTGTTATTTAAAAGAGATAATCCTGAACATGTCAAAACAATTCAGGAACATGATATTCAACCTATTGATTTGGTGTGTGTGAATTTATATGAATTTGAAAAAGCTTTAAAAGCTGGTAAACCAATGGAAGATATGATTGAAAATATTGATATTGGTGGACCTTCTATGATTAGAAGTGCTGCTAAAAACTTTAAGGATGTTTTGATTGTCACTGATCCTCGTGATTATACAAAAGTTTTAGAAACGATTCAAAATAATCAAGATGATTATGATTTCAGATTACATTTAGCTTATAAGGCTTTTAGTACAACTGGGGCATATGATGCAATGATTTCACGTTATTTTGCAGATGTATGTCATGATGAATTCCCTGATACTTTAAATATTTCTTTAAAGAAAGTAGAACATTTACGTTATGGGGAAAACTCTCAACAGGCAGCGAATAAATATGAAGATACATATGTTCAAAAATCTTTATTGGATTATGAACAATTACATGGTAAAGAAATATCTTTCAATAATGTGAATGATTTATATGGAGCTGTAGCTTTAGTGAGAGAATTTGGTGATCAGATTGTCACAGCAGCTATTAAACATTCAACACCTTGTGGAGTGGCTGTTGGAAAAACAGGTTATGAATCTTATATGAAAGCCTATGAAGCAGACCCACAATCTATCTTTGGTGGTATTGTGGCTGTGAACTATAAAATTGATAAACAGACAGCTGAGCAGATGCATAAGATTTTCTTGGAAATCGTAGCTGCACCTGATTTTGATGAGGATGCTTTGGAAGTCTTAAAGAAAAAGAAAAACTTGCGTATCTTAAAGTTAAAGAATTTAGATGCCAGAGATGCTAAATATGATATTAAATATCTTGAAGGAAAAGTTTTGGTTCAAGAATTAAATACGAAGATGATTGACGAAATGAAAGTTGTCACTGAAGCCAAACCTACACCAGAACAATTGACAGATATGGAATTTGGTATGAAAGTCGTTAAATATGTGAAATCAAATGCTATTTGTATTGTGAAAAATGGTGTCACATTAGCAATTGGTGGTGGACAGACTTCACGTGTCTGGGCATTGGAAAATGCGATTAGAAATAATCCAGATAAAGACTTTAAAGATTCTGTTCTTGCCAGTGATGCATTTTTCCCATTCAATGACTGTGTCGATGTTGCTGCCAAAGCAGGGGTAGGTGCCATTATCCAACCAGGTGGAAGTATCAGAGATCAGGATTCTATTGATTTATGTAATGAAAAGAATATTCCAATGGTCTTTAGTGGATATAGACATTTTAGACATTAATATCATCAGGCATATCTATTATGATATGCCTCCTATAAGGTTATAATGAAATCATCAAAGGAGATAGATATGAAAGTATTAGTGATTGGGAGTGGTGGTCGTGAACATGCGATTGCCTATGCTTTATCAAAAAGTCCTCGTGTCAGTGAGATTCATGCGATACCCGGAAATCCAGGTATAGCTGAAATTGGAACTTGTCATTCAGGAAGCGTTGAAGATTTAAATGGTATTTTAAAGTTTGTTGAAGACTATGGGATTGATTTAACAGTGATTGGACCTGAAGTGCCTTTATGCATGGGATTGGCTGATTTACTGGAAAGTCATGGTCATAAGGTTTTTGGACCAACAAAACAGGCTGCCACATTAGAAGGAAGTAAAGCTTTTTCTAAAGATTTTATGCAAAGACATCATATTCCTACAGCAGCTTATCAGGAAGTCAATTCTTATCAGGAGGCTATCCAGGCTTTAAGTCAATTTGATTATCCAGTTGTTGTTAAAGCTGATGGTTTAGCTGCAGGAAAAGGAGTCATTATCTGTGAAGATGAAGCGACAGCGAAACAGGCATTAAAAGAGATGATGGTTGATGGGGCTTTAGATGGAGCTGGATCAAAGGTTGTCTTAGAAGAGTTTTTAACAGGCTTTGAATGTTCATTGCTTTGCTTTACGGATGGTGAAACCATTATACCAATGGTCAGTGCCAAAGATCATAAACAAATCTATGATGGAAATAAAGGGCCGAATACAGGAGGTATGGGAACTGTATCACCTAACCCTTTCTTACCAGAAGGTATGGAAGAAGTTTTCCAGAAAGATATTTTAGAACCATTTATGGCTGGATTAAAAGCTGATCATATGGATTATCGTGGAGTTGTTTTTATTGGTTTAATGATTGAAAACAATCAAGCAAAAGTGCTTGAATTTAATGTGCGTTTTGGTGATCCTGAAACACAATCCATCTTATTAAGATTAGATACAGATTTATTTGATATTATGTATGCTGTAAGTACAAGAACATTAAAAGATGTTGAAGTGAAATGGAAAGATGATCAAGTCGCTTGTCTTGTTTTAGCAAGTGCTGGATATCCTGGAAGTTATGAAAAAGGAAAAGTCATTACAGGCCTTGACAAAGTTGATGATGATATCATTGTCTTCCATGCAGGAACAGCTGTGAATGATAAAGGAGAACTTATAACAAATGGTGGACGTGTGTTAAATATTTGTGCTTTAGGTCAGTCTTTAGAAGAAACAAGACAAAAGGTTTATCAGGCTGCAGATATTATTGATTTTGATGGTAAATATTATCGTAAAGATATTGGATTAAATTGAGGTGAAAAGATGAGTAAAGTCTATCGTGTATATGTTGAAAAGAAAAAAGCTTATGGGGTGGAAGCCAATGAGTTATTAAATAATATTCAAACCCAATTAAAAATGACAAATGTGGCATCAGTAAGCATTGTCAATCGTTATGATTTACAAGGTGTGAGTGAAGATGTCTTGAAACAGGGAATTCCAACTATTTTAAGTGAACCCATGGTTGATGATGTTTATTTAGAAGATTATCCTGTTGATAGTGATGCAAAGGTTTTTGCGATTGAGTTTTTACCTGGTCAATATGATCAAAGAGCAGATGCCTGTGAACAATGTTTTCAAGTTTTAACAGGTGAAAAAAATGTGAAGGTCAAATGTGCAAAGCTTATTGTTTTACAAGGAAATCTTACTGATCAGGATGTTGAACGTATTCAAAAATATTTAATCAATCCTGTCGATCAACGCTTAGCTTCATTGGATAAACCAGAACATTTGAATGATGAAGATGTGCATATTGATCCTGTACCTGTTATTGATGGATTTATAAATATGAGTGATGATGAGTTAAAGGCATTCATTCAAGACAATGGAATGGCGATGAATGAGGATGATTTGAAAGTTACTCAAGATTATTTTAAGAATGAAGAAAAACGTAATCCTACTGAAACAGAATTAAAAGTCTTAGATACTTACTGGTCTGATCATTGTCGTCATACAACATTTGCGACTATTATTACAGATTTGGATATTGAAAATGGAGCTTTTAAAGAAATCTTAGAAAAAGATGTAGAAAATTATAAAACATCACGTCATTTGGTATATGGTGTCAATACTGATCGACCATTAACTTTAATGGATTTAGCAACCATTTCAATGAAGGAATTAAGAAAAACAGGTTATTTGGATGATATGGAAGTATCAAAAGAAATTAATGCCTGTTCCGTAGAATTAACAGTTCATACCAGTGATGGGGATGAAGACTGGTTATTAATGTTTAAAAATGAAACACATAACCATCCTACAGAAATTGAACCATTTGGTGGGGCAGCCACTTGTTTAGGTGGAGCGATTCGTGATCCACTTTCTGGACGTGCCTATGTTTATCAGTCTATGCGTATTACAGGAGCTGGTGATCCAAGACAATCATTGGATGAAACTATGAAAGGAAAACTGCCTCAACGTAAAATCTGTCAGGAAGCTGCTCATGGATTTTCAAGTTATGGAAACCAGATCGGTTTAACAACAGGTTTTGTGCATGAAGTTTATGATGATGGATTCCTTGCAAAACGTATGGAACTTGGTGCTGTGGTCGCTGCTGCACCAAAAGATCAAGTGAAACGTTTAGAACCATTAAAAGGACATATTGTTTTATTAATTGGTGGTAGAACGGGTCGTGATGGTATTGGTGGAGCAACTGGTTCATCGAAATCTCATGAATTAAAAACAACAACGACAGCTGGAGCAGAAGTTCAAAAAGGAAATCCTGTTGAAGAAAGAAAAATTCAAAGATTATTTAGAAATCCAGAAGTTTCTAAACGTATTGTACGTTGTAATGACTTTGGTGCTGGTGGAGTCTGTGTCGCTGTAGGAGAACTGGCTGATGGTCTAGACATTAATTTAGATGCTGTGTTGAAAAAATATGAAGGTTTAACAGGAACAGAATTAGCTATTTCAGAATCACAGGAACGTATGGCAATTGTCATTGATCCAAGTGATGAAGACTATATCAAAGCAGCCTGTGATCAGGAAAATCTTGAAGTTGTCAAAGTCGCAACAGTGACAGATCAAAATCGTTTAGTTATGACATATATGAATCAGACAATTGTTGATTTGAGTCGTGATTTCTTAGATAAAAATGGGGCTTCTCGTTATCAGAAAGTGCATGTTGATTTACCAGACTTTGTAAATACACCATTTATGGTTGAACCACAACAGTCTTTTGTGGAAACATCTAAAGAAGTATTAAGTCGTTTATCTGTATGTAGTCAAAAAGGTTTGGTTGAAAGATTTGATTCATCAATTGGAAATGGAACTGTTTTATCACCATTTGGTGGAAAAACTTTAAGAACAGAAACAGAAGGTATGGCAGCCTTGATTCCTGTTTTAAATAAGGAAACAACAACATGTTCATTAATGAGTTATGGATATAATCCAGTGATTTCTAAATGGTCACCATATCATGGAGCTGTTTATGCGATTGTAGAATCCATTGCGAAAATTGTCGCAATGGGTGGAAATTATCATACAATTCGTTTTTCATTCCAGGAATATTTTGAAAAATTATTAGATATTCCAGCAAAATGGGGAAAACCATTTGCGGCACTACTCGGTGCGTATCGTGTGCAATCTGAAATGAAATTACCATCAATTGGTGGAAAAGATTCTATGTCTGGTTCATTTGAAGACATCCATGTCCCACCAACACTTGTGTCATTTGCGATTACAGGTAGTGAAGTCAATGATGTGATGACACCAGAATTAAAAGCATCAGGGCATACATTAGTCGAAGTGATGTTACCAAAAGATCAATATCATATTTATGATTTTGATGTTTTAAAATCACAATATGATAGTATTATTCAATTAATGAAAGAGAAAAAAGTATTTAGTGCCTATACAGTAAAAGATGGTGGTGTCATTGAAGCTGTTTATAAAATGGCATTTGGAAATGCGATAGGGGTTCAATGGAACGATGAACTTCCATTAGAATCATTGATTCAAAAAGATTATGGACATATGATCTTAGAAGTTGAAAATGATGAAGTGGTGACATTACCACATACAAGAATTATTGGACATACAATAGAAGATTCTGTTATGATATATCGTGATGAAACTTTATCATTAGATGAAGCTTATCAAGTTTATGAATCTGTTTTAGATGATGTTTATCCAACAACAGAAACAGCACCAACTCAAGATATCATTGTGAAAGATTGTCATCAAAGAAGTGAATTAAAAGCCAAACAAACTTATGATGAAGTCAAAGTTGTGATTCCTGTTTTCCCAGGTACAAACTGTGAATATGATTCAAAACGTGCTTTTGAACGCGCTGGAGCGACTGTTCAGCTTGTCTTAATGCGAAATAAGACAGCGAAGGAAATGAAAGATTCTGTAGATGAATTAGAAGCAGCTATCAGACAATCACAAATCATGATGTTGCCAGGTGGATTTAGTGCTGGGGATGAACCAGAAGGTTCTGGTAAGTTTATTGCGACAGTATTAAGAAATCCACAGTTAAAAGAAGCGATTGATGATTTGTTAGATCATCGTGATGGTTTAATGATTGGAATTTGTAATGGATTCCAGGCTTTAATTAAACTGGGATTATTGCCTTATGGTCATATTAAAGATATGGATGAAAATGATCCAACATTAACATTCAATACAATTGGACGTCACTTATCACAGATGGTAGATACAAGAATTGCTTCTGTCAAATCACCATGGTTGACGGGTGTAGAAGTTGGAGATATTCATACAGTTCCTATTTCTCATGGTGAAGGACGTTTTGTGGCACCAAAAGAAGTGATTGAAGAACTCTTTGAAAATGGACAAGTCTTTAGTCAATATGTTGATCCTGATCATCAGCCAACAATGGTTTCACCATATAACCCTAATGGTTCTATGATGGCTATTGAAGGTATTATTTCACGTGATGGACGTGTTCTTGGAAAGATGGCACATAGTGAACGTCAGGGAGAAAATAGAAATAAGAATATTTATGGTGAAATGGATCAGAAGTTATTTGAAGCTGGTGTAAATTATTTTAAAGGTGGTAAATAAATGGAAAGACAAGTTTTTGAAAGTATGACACTTTGTCCTCTAGATGGACGTTATGCAGGAATTAAAGATGCTTTGGCGCCTTATTTTAGTGAATATGCTTTAGTGAAATATCGTGTGTTTGTGGAAGTTCAATGGTTGAAATTCTTGATTGAAAATATTGATAATGAGATTTTAAAAAGATTTGATCAGTCAAAGATGGATCAGATTGAAGCCATTGCCAATGACTTTGATGAAACATCTTTTGCGAAAATTAAAGAGATTGAAGCAACAACACGCCATGATGTTAAAGCTGTAGAATATTATATTGGTAATACATTAAAAGAGATGGGATATGATTATTTAATCAGCTTTGTGCATATTGGATGTACTTCAGAAGATATCAACAATACATCTTATGCCTGTATGATCAAACATGGTTTAAAAGATGTTTGGTTAAAAAAAGCAAATGAAATTGTGGAGGCTATGAATCAATGGGCATATGAACATGGTGATGATGCTATGCTTGCGCATACACATGGTCAACCTGCTACACCAACAACAATTGGTAAGGAATTTAAAGTTTATGCTTATCGTTTTGCTTCTAGTATTGAAAACATTGAAAATATTCAAATCAAAGCGAAATTCAATGGAGCTACAGGTAACTATAGTGCTATTTTAACAGCGTTCCCTAATGTGGATTGGCCTTCGATGGCTAAAAGATTTGTTGAAGAATATCTTGGTTTAACTTTCAATCCATTGACAACACAAATTGAAAGTCATGATTATACATGTCATATTTTAGATGGTATTCGTCATTTCAATAATGTGTTAATGGATTTAGATGTTGATATGTGGTTATATATTTCTATGGAATACTTTAAACAGATTCCTGTTCAAGGAGAAGTTGGAAGTAGTACAATGCCTCATAAAGTCAATCCAATTCGTTTTGAAAACAGTGAAGCGAATGCAGATATGTCTAATAATATTTGTGTTGCACTGTCTAATAAGTTACCTAAATCTCGTATGCAAAGAGATTTATCTGATTCTTCAAGTCAAAGAAATTTAGGATTAGCTTTTGGTTATTCTTTACAGGCTATGAATGAAACATTAAATGGGCTTGCAAAATGTGTTGTCAATAAAGAAAAACTAGCAGCTGATTTAAATGAAAAATGGGAAGTTTTAGCTGAACCAATTCAAACAATGTTAAGAAAATATGGTGTTCCTGATGCTTATGATACTTTAAAAGCATTAACAAGAGGAAAGAGTATTTCTAAGGAAGATATTTTGAAATTTGCGGAAAGTTTAGATGTTTTATCTGATGAAGATCGTGAAACTTTAGTGAATATGACACCTGCTTCTTATATTGGAAAAGCAAGTGCATTAGCAAAAATGAAATCATTTGATTAAGGGTAATGAATTTTCATTATCCTTTTATTTTTAAAGTAGAATGTCACTGAAATGAAATTTATCAAAGGAATCAAATCATTATATTTGTTTACATATGAATTGAAAGGGAAATAATAAAAAATAAAACAAGTTCATAAATGGAGTGAATAATATCATTGTTGTCAAACTATGTTTGAACTAGAGATGGAAAAAAATGAGAACATTGTATGCATTATAAACAGGGCATGAATTCCAATTCATCAAATCATTTAGTTCTTTAAATAAAGAGGTTATACAGTTATATATAATGTGAAAAGATAAACTTCATTGAAATGATTTGTTTTTAAAAGAATAGAAAATAATCGAAAATGCCAAATCAAGAAGTAAAACGAAGCCAAATCCAGAAGTAAAACATAGCCAAACACGGAAGTAAAATATTGCCAAACACGGAAGTGATATGTATAATGAAATTAACTGAAAGGAGAATGCGTATGGAAAAAGAATACTTACCTAGAATTGCTGATGAATTATTAAAACAAAGATTAAGTGCATCTGGTGCTGTATTAATAGAGGGACCAAAATGGTGTGGGAAAACAAGAACTGCTAAGGAAATGTCACGAAGTCAGTTGTATATGCAAGATCCTGATAAAAGAGTATCTTATCTTAAGGCAGCTGATACAAAACCTTCATTATTGTTGAAAGGGGATACACCCAAATTATTGGATGAATGGCAAATGGCTCCAGTACTTTGGGATGCAGTACGTTATGAAGTAGATATGAGGGGACTTCCTGGACAATTTATTTTAACAGGGTCGGCAGTTCCTAAAGATGATGAAACATTTCATACAGGTACTGGGAGAATATCTCGTTTAAAAATGCGTACAATGAGTTTATTTGAATCAAATGAATCTAATGGAACGGTATCATTAAAGGATTTGTTTGATGGAAAAACTGATATTGATAGTTTTTCTGAATTAACGATTGAAGAAATTGCCTTTGCGATAACACGAGGTGGATGGCCTATTTCTATTGGGGAAGAAAGACAAATTGCGTTAAGACACGCTATTGATTATGTTGAAGCAATTATTCATACAGATGTATCTAGAGTTGATAATATTTCAAGAAATCCTACAAGAGTACGTGTTCTTTTAAGGTCTTTAGCAAGAAATATTTCAACTTTGGCTTCGATTCCTACAATAAGGAATGATATTGCGATGGGTGATGATGAAAGCTTGTCAGATAAAACAGTAGGAGAATATCTTAACGCACTAGATAGAATTTTTGTTACAGAAAATATTCCAGCATGGAACCCTGCATTACGTTCTAAGACTGCTGTTCGTACTTCTTGTAAACGTCAGTTTACTGATCCTTCTATAGCGACAGCTATCATGCGTTTGACTCCAGAAAGATTATTAGAAGATTTTGAGTATTTTGGTTTCCTGTTTGAATCATTATGTGAC
This sequence comes from uncultured Massilimicrobiota sp., assembly GCA_944326805.1. Classification (GTDB taxonomy): domain Bacteria; phylum Bacillota_I; class Bacilli_A; order Erysipelotrichales; family Coprobacillaceae; genus Allocoprobacillus. The sequence goes on from CALVFK010000037.1 coordinate 12,198, forward strand.
AGAGATATGAGAATATATGCTCAAGCAAATGATGGAGAAGTTTATCATTATCGAGATAAAAGTGGTCTTGAGGCAGATGCTGTGATTGTACTTGCAGATGGAAGATGGGCAGCAGTAGAAGTGAAGCTGGGATCGAAGGAAATAGAGGAAGCAGCTAAGCATTTATTAATGCTAAAAGAGAAAGTCAATACAAAAAAGATGAAGGAGCCTTCATTCCTTATGATTCTTACGGGAACAGAAATTGCCTATCAAAGACAAGATGGTGTTTTTGTCGTTCCAATAGGGTGTTTAAAAGATTAATGTGAGTGAAAGAGGTGATCATGATGTATTATATTTATCATACAGGTTTACCTAAAGAACAGTTAGAGAAGATTAAAAATAGAGAATATACCCATGATGAGATTGAACATTTATATCAATGGATTTATCGTCATTATCAGGCAAAGCAAAGAGCATGGATGATGGCTGTGATGATAGTGAGTGTGATAATCGTTGTTGTGGGGTTACTAGGGTTATTAAAAGTAAGTGAAAAGATAATGATGATCTATTTAGGAGCGATACTGGTAACGACTATTATGTGTGTTTTGATCTGTATTTATGTGAAAATAAATATGGTGAATAAGGATATCAGACAATTTCAAAAGGCTTTGAGTATGGGGTATCCAGAGTTTTATGAAAGAATTGTTCAACGATAATATTGGCGAAAAATGTTTATAGAAATGTTAAGATTATGTTAAGAATGTTTACATTAAGTTAGGAATGTGTTAAGTTTTTATTGTGTATAAATGAGGAGGAACATGATGGAACTGACAAACATATTCTCTTTACTTGGGGGGTTAGCTCTATTCCTTTATGGGATGACAATGATGTCAAATGGTCTGGAGCTGGCAGCCGGGAATAAGATGAAGTCAATTTTAGAGAAATTGACAACAAATCGTTTTTTAGGAGTTGGAGTAGGAGCTTTAATTACTGCCATTATTCAATCATCTTCTGCAACAACAGTCATGGTTGTAGGATTTGTCAATGCAGGATTGATGCAATTAACAAATGCTGTATGGGTGATTATGGGGGCCAATATTGGAACAACCATTACTGGACAATTGATTGCCTTAGATATTACAGCTTTAGCACCGATTATTGCTTTTGT
>CALVFK010000038.1 GCA_944326805.1 uncultured Massilimicrobiota sp.
TCACATATTCATATTTCTTTTCGTCTTTTTCACCTCCATTGGGTAACATTTTTGTAACTTTACTCGATTGCGATACCTTCAGGAGTTATGATGTGTTTACCATCAGTGCTTGTTTCAGCACTCAATGGAATCCTTGCCTCTGTATCACAGACAGCTGTTGCATTTTTTGGTGTTTATTATAAACTTCAAACCTTTGTCAATATGCCTACCACTGGTGTTGTACAGGGAATGCGTCCAATCATGAGTTATAATTATGGCGCTAATCAAAAAGACCGCATGGATCAAACATTAAAAATGGCAACTTTAACTATTGGTTTTATTTTATTGTTAGGAACATGTCTATTCTTTATTTTCCCATCACCAATATTACTATTATTTAATGCAAATCAAGATATGCTAGCTATTGGAACAACCGGTTTACGTATTTTATCTTTAAGTTTTATTTTTTCAACATTCGCCATTGTTATGTCCGGTGTTTTTGAATCATTAGGAAAAGGACCTGTTTCATTAATGATTACACTCACAAGACAATTTATTATTATCATTCCTTTATCATTTATACTATTACCCCTTATAGGTTTAAATGGTATCTGGTTAACTTTCCCACTATCAGAACTTATTGCAACATGTGTAGCATTCATTCTTTATCAAAAAGTTTACAAACATACAAAAACAGGAAATGAAAATCTTTAAGCTCATTTCCTGCTTTTTATTATTACGTATTATGCGTGTTCAATAGCTGTGGCCAGATGAATACCACGTTTAAACTGAATAAAACCATATTCGAATGCAAAATCATTGACACAATCTTCTAAATCTTCAATTTCTTCATCTGTCAAAGTGACTTTTCCTTCAATCATACGTTCATGTATATGATCCATAAAGTCAAAATAACGAATATGTACCTGTTCAAGCATCATTTCTTCATCTTGACTAAGAATCGTATCCGATGTATATATATCTTTTAAAACATGATCCATATCACACATAGTTCTTTGCTCCTTACCGAGATCAGATTAGAACTTTGCTGTATTGTTTAGGAATAATTTGTTTTCTAGCAAAAAATGATAATGTGGTTTAAACTCTTTCCATTTTTCCAGGTATGATGTTTTCTTGTTATTGGAAACATCTGCTTTTTCTCGATAATCTGTAAAATCACGCAATATTATTTTCAATCCAAAATATGTTTTCTGATAAGAGATGTTTTTCAAAAGTTGCATAGCAGTATAATAGATGTCAGTGTAGATATTTGTATAATTTCTTAATTGTTTTTCTTCTTTATAGACTTTTAAATTCTCATCGTAGTATTGAATCTGAATACAACGAATACCATAATCTTTTTCTTTGAGTTGTGCAACAAGTTTGTTTATTAATCTTTCCCCAATACAACAGACATCATCATAGCAGGAAAAATTTATCTGTTCATCTTCACCAAATAATTGTGGAAGGGTCAAAATTTCATTCATTGATGATTGCATTTCCTGCATTTTGCTTTGACATAAATATTTACCAAATATTCTTTGAGCCTGCTGATAACCAAGAATACGATATTGTTCTTGACTATGATAATAAATCCACTTTGCGAAATCTTGATGAAAGCTCATTGCTATATTTAAATGAATATGAAATTCATCCTCTATTTTCAAAACAATTGACTTCATAACATCGTCCATATGATTATTAAATAATAATTGTGAATGCGTCATATCAAAGAAAATATCATCATCATTTTTGTCATAAACGTCATTACAATATTCAAATAAAATATTTTTTATTTTTTCTTTATAGAAAACATAATCCTCATTACAACAATAAAAGTTCTTTATCATCTCATTCTTTTTATTTTCTTCAATTTGATGTACAACATCTTTTAAATTTATATATCCAACACATGATTTTAACATATCTCTCACTCCTCGTTTTTTATTATAATAGATGATGTTGCATATTTCAACTATTTTATGCAACATATTTCATATTTTTTTATTTTTTATTTATTTTTGGTGTATTTTATATTATAATATGCATATAGGAGGGATACTGTGGAACTCAAAGATATTATTAAAGATTATAAATACAGATTCCAATTAACAAATGATGAAATTGCTCAAAAACTAGGTGTAACAAAATCAACTGTCAGTCGTTGGATTTCTGGTGATGTCAAACGTATCCAGGACGAGACGCTTAAACGTTTAAATGACCTTTTGGGTTATGATATTGAACCAATTATTAAAGGAACTTCTATTCATTTAAAGCGTCCTATTTTAGGCTATGCAAAAGCTGGATATGATATGTATGGTGAAAACAATTATATTGGTGAAGAAGAAGTCACTGAAGAAGATTTTTATAAAGGAGATTACTTTCTACAAATTCAGGGTGACTCAATGACAGGTTCTGGTATCATGGATGGTGATTTAGCACTTATTAAACAATGTTCATATGCTTCAACAGGTGATATTGCAGTGGTTATGATTGGTGGCGAAGAAGTCACAGTAAAACGTATCATAAAAAAACCAGATATGCTTATTTTAGAAGCAACCAATCCTCTTGTTGAAAACCGATATTTTTCTAATGAAGAAGTTGCAACACTTCCTGTTCGTATCATAGGAAAAGTGGTTTATACAAAAACTTATTTTTAAAAAAATTCTCATAAAACATGAGAATTTTTTATAGATCACATATCATACTAACAAGATGATTTTGCTTGCTAAAACCTTGACGCACATAGAAATAATCACTTAAATAACTACGTATTGTTTGTAAAACAATTTGTTCTATTTTTCTTTTTTGACATTCTGTTTTAATAAAATCAATGACTTGACTTCCTACATGCTGTCCATGAAGTTGTGGGCATACGCAAAGCTCATCAATACACAATACTTGCTTATCCATATAAGTCATTTGATGACATACAATCATTCCAATCAATTGACCTTCTTTGTATAATACATAGGCTAATGTATAAGGTGAAGACAACATTTCCTTTAAATGCTGGTATGCCTGTTGATTTGTCCATTGTTCATTCCATGGTTCATGATCAAAACATTGTTGAAATAAAATTGCGGCTTCTTTTAAATGATAAAATTGCATAGGAATAAAAAGAGAAGATGGCAATTCAAATTCAAAAATCATATCATACCATTTGGCACCACCATGCATGGATTGCGAAACACCGAGGCAAGTATAACCACATTGTTGATAAAAAGGTATTAATGCTTCCTTACAAGTTAGAACCATTCCTTTCTTTTGGCGACTTTTTGATAAATCAATAAAAGATTGCATTAATTTTTTAGCAATTCCCATATGTCTGAAATCAGGTAAAACAGCTAAACCATAAACACTTTGATAAGCATGTTGAATATCATGGTAAGATGTATCTTCATACATTTCATCGGATAATTTCTGACAAGAAATGATAGCCCCATTGATAAAGCCAACAGTTTTCCCCTCCACTACCGCAACCAAAAAGCATTCTGGAAAAGCTTGGAATCTCTTTTGAAACTGTGATAAAGTGGCTGCTTCTTTTACAGGAAAACATACTTCTTCGATATATGCCAGTTGTTTTAAATCCTCTTCTTTTGCTAAATGTATTTCTATCATTATTTTTCTCCTTAAAAAAGACATTGATCAAGCAATGTCTTTATTCTCCCATCGTTAATAAGAAAGCTGCACTGTTTTCAAGTCTTTGCTTTGCTTCTTTTATTTCCTGGAATTTGGCATCTGGGCAAGTTTCAAACTGAACTTTTTTAGTCACTTTCTTTAATTGACTTAAATCATTTTTAATTTGTGATTTGATTGTTTTATCAATTTCTTTATGGTGTTTGGCAAGGCCATTTTCTACACGTAACATCAGTGTTTCTAAATCATTTTTAAATACGAGTCTTTCTTTTGTTTTGGCATCCTGTTGTTCAAATTGCTGTGCTTCATGAATAGCTCTTTCAATATCATCATCAGACATATGAGAACTATTTTCAATTGTAATGCTTTGCATATTTCCACTTGCCAAATCTTTCGCTGAAACACTTACAATACCATTAACATCAATATCAAAAGTCACCTCAATTTGTGGAACACCTCGCATTGCACGTTTAATTTTTTTCAATTTAAATTTTCCAAGACTCTTGTTATCTTTAGCCAAAGGTCTTTCCCCTTGTAAGACATTAATTTCAACCTGTGTCTGAAAATTTGCAGATGTTGTAAAAATCTGACTATGACTTGTTGGAATTGGTGTATTACGATCAATCAATGGTGTTGCCACACCACCGACTGTTTCAATTGATAATGTTAATGGTGTAACATCAAGTAATAAAACATCATAATTTCCCATTGCTGTTATATCACCAGATAACTTACCACCTTGAATTCCTGCCCCCATGGCAACACATTCATCAGGATTTAAAGATTTACTAGGCGTAATACCTGTCACTTCTTTTATTTTATCTTGCACGGCAGGGATACGCGAAGATCCACCAACCAGAATAATTTTATTTAATTCAGCCGGTAATAAACGGGCATCATTTAAAGCATTTTGCATTGGTAAAATTGTTCTTTCAACAAGATCTTTTGTAATGCGATTGAACGTTTCTCTTGTAATCGTCATTTCTAAATTTTGTGGCCCTAATGTTGTCGTTATAATAAATGGCAATGAAACAACAGTAGAAATCATAGATGATAATTCAATTTTTGCTTTTTCTGCTGCCTCTTTAACACGTTGCATAGCCATTAAATCATTTTTTAATGAAATACCAGAACTTTTTTCAAATTCCGTTAAAATATATTGTGCTAAAGCTTCATTAAAATCATCTCCACCAAGATGATTATCTCCTGAAGTTGAAAGAACTTCAATGACACCATTTCCTATTTCAATAATAGAAACATCAAATGTTCCTCCTCCTAAATCAAAAACCATCATTTTTTGACCGTAACTATTTTCTAAACCATAAGCTAAGGCCGCAGCAGTCGGTTCATTAATAATTCTTAGAACTTCTAATCCTGCAATTTTTCCAGCATCTTTAGTCGCTTGACGTTGCGCATCATTAAAATAAGCTGGAACTGTAATAACCGCCTGTTTAACAGGTTCCCCTAAATAACTTTCAGCATCTAGCTTTAACTTCTGCAAAATCATGGCTGAAATTTCCTGAGGTGTATACTCACGGTGACCTATCTTCTTTTTATAATGAGTGCCCATTTCACGTTTAATAGACGCAATTGTTCCCATTGGATTCGTAACTGCCTGTCTTTTGGCACTTTCTCCTACAAGTCTTTGACCATCGTTTGTAAAAGCAACAATACTTGGTGTTGTTTTTGCACCTTCACTATTAGGAATAATAAATGTTTTACCATTTTCAATGAAAGCCATACAACTATTTGTGGTTCCTAAATCAATACCAATAATCTTACCCATAAACTACTCTCCTTTAATAACATCTACAACAACAATTCATAAAAATATTAAAAAGCAACAATGAATAGCAACAATTCGCCATATTTGCATAAGGTGAAGCATATGTTTGCTGTGTTTGACGATATTGTCCACTTCCCGCCTGTAATTGTTGAACCAGAAAAAGGTATTGTAAATTTCCAGGTTCCATTTGCGCCGCTGTTTGAGCATATTCCAATGCTGTCGCATTATTTCCAATACCATTCATAGCTAAAGCACTATAATAAAACCAGAGGGATGAACGCGTACGGATCTGTTCAAGGATTGAAAGTGCATCCTGATAACGTCCCGCCTGAATATACGCAGCAACATCTTGAAATGCAGCCTGATCATTTCCTTGATACTGATAAGATGACTGTGAACGTTGTTGCCCATATGTCTGATTCGTAAAGCCTTTTTTACGATTATCCATAATCGTTTTATAAGCATTTTGAACCTGTTTAAACTTTTCTGTATATTCTGCCTGATGAACACTATTAATATTGGCATCAGGATGATATTTTTTACTTAATGTACGATAGGCATGTTTCACTTCATCATCCGATGCATTTGGAGAAACGCCTAATATCTGATATGGATCCATTTATTTCTTATCCTCCAATCTTCTTTTTTTACGTAATTCATATTGACTCCAAACTCCACTATATATGATATTTCTTAAAATTTCAACATTTTCCTCAATAGGAAGATATTCAAAAGCCTCAGCAGCACGTGAAATCATCATTTCTAACAGACAATAACACTTTTCTTCAAAATCAACTTGTTGAAACTGTAAAATAAAAGGATTAAAAGTATGATGCTTTAAATCTTTTTCAATATCATCATAAGCATCCAATATATATATAAATTTTCCTAAGAAAAAACCAAATTCACTTAATTGGTCTTTCCATATATCATCTTCAAAACTACATATTTCTGCCATAACTTTTCCAAAGCAGCCAGAAATATCATCAATATGAATACTTTCCTGTTGTTCATATTGATGAATCAGTGCAAGCTGTTCTTCAATTATTTTTATCTTTTGTGGAAATTCTTCTTTGACTTTTTGATAACTATGTTCGAGTATTTTTTTATAAAACTGTTTTGACATTTTCTGATCATCCAGCCAGTCATCTTCACATTTTAAATACGTTAAAGCAATTGTCATTTTAGCAGCATAATCTATATATGGATTACGCACTTCAAGATGTTTTTTGACCGGATGTAAAAAACATCGGCATCTATTTATTTGATGTTCTGGTTCATATAAGCCAGATAATAATAGTGCTACAAAAGTCATATCATAATTTAAAGCCATACGACCTTTGATTCCATATAAATCATGCATTGTTCGACATAAACCACAATAATACGATTGATAAATATCATAATCTTTAAATTTCATTTCTGGTTTATTGATGACTATATATCCAAACACGATAATCTCCCCATTTCAATAAATCACGCATAGTATATGATGAACATATGAACGAAGCATGAACTTATAGAAACTTTACTTTAAAAATGATAAAATATAAAAAGAAAGTCGGTGATCAGTATGAAAAATCAAAAAAAACAGTCATCTTTAGAGCCTTTAGCTCATCGTTTAAGACCTTCAACATTGGATGAATATGTTGGTCAAAAGCATCTCGTAGGTCATGGAAAGGTTTTATGGAATTTTATTCAAAATGACCAAATTCCTTCAATGATTTTTTGGGGTCCTCCTGGTGTTGGCAAAACGACTCTGGCAAGAATCATTGCCAAAACAACACATGCACATTTTATTGATTTTAGTGCTGTTAATAGTGGTATTAAAGAAATCAAAAAAGTTATGCAAGAAGCAATGGAAACACAAAACCATGGCATCAAAACGATTGTATTTATTGATGAAATTCATCGTTTTAATAAAGCTCAACAAGATGCTTTTTTACCCTATGTTGAACAAGGAAGTATAACCCTTATTGGAGCGACAACTGAAAATCCATCATTTGAAATCAATTCTGCCCTACTCTCACGATGTAAAGTCTTTGTTTTATATGCTTTAGATGCTGATGATATTTTAGAACTTTTAAATCATGCAATACATGATCCTCGAGGTTTTGGTGATTTCAATATTCAAGTTGAACCATCAACTTTATCCATGATTGCTCATTTTGCTAATGGAGATGCTCGTGTTGCTTTAAACATTCTAGAGATGGCTGTTTATAATGCTCCTGAAAATAATCAAACTATCACCATTCACTCTCAAATCATTGAGCAGATGACAAGTCAAAAATCATTACTGTATGATAAAAATGGTGAAGAACATTATAACCTCATTTCTGCTTTGCACAAATCAATGCGTAATAGCGATGTTGATGCAGCTATTTACTGGTTAGCTAGAATGCTGGAAGCTGGGGAAGACCCTCTCTATATTGCCCGTAGACTTGTTCGCTTTGCCAGTGAAGATATCGGTATGGCAGATAGCCGTGCTTTGGAAATTGCTGTTGCTGTCTATCAGGCATGTCATTTCATTGGTATGCCAGAATGTAGCGTTCATTTGACTCACGCAGTGACATATTTATCTCTTTCTGTTAAATCCAACGCATTATACACGGCTTATGAAACTGCTAAGAAAGATGCGTTAAAAACGATTGCACAACCAGTCCCTTTACATTTACGTAATGCCCCGACACGTTTAATGAAAGATTTAAATTATGGAAAAGGTTATCAGTATGCTCATGATTTTCAAGATAAATTAACAACTATGACTTGTCTGCCAGAAGCTTTGCAAAATAGCGAATACTATTACCCCACTAATCAGGGTCATGAAAAAAAAGTCGCATTGCGACTCCAACAAATTAAACAATGGAAACATAAACATCGCCAATCAAAAAAATAACTTTTTTCTAATCTTTGATATAAATATCTTAGAATCCATTATTGATGAAAATAATGATAAAGTTCCTTTATAAAACGAGTCGCTGTCAATGAGAAAACCTGCTGTTTTTTCCATACAATCACAGCACCTGTTTCATATGATGGTTTTAAAGGTATAAAACGCACAAGAGATTCATTAGACATATAGACAATTTTATCTAGACAAAGCGCATAACCCAATCCTTTTTCTACCAAGATGGCAGCATTATAAATTAAATCATAAGTTGCTACGATATTTAAATCTTGAACATTCACTCCCATCCAATGGGCTAGTTCATTTTGAACAATCTGGCGATGACCAATCAATAATGGCAACTGTTGAAGATCATGTGGTGTTACATAGTCTTTTTTTGCTATAGGACTATCTTTAGGAGCAAGAATACCCCATGCTTCCTGATAATCCAAGCGTACAAAATCATATTTTTCGACATCAACAGGTTCTGTCAATAATCCTATATCTAATAACCCCTGATCAATTTTTTGCTTCACATCATCAGCATTTCCACTATATAAATGATATTTAATTTGAGGATAACGATGCTGAAATTCAATCATAAAATCGCCTAAAAAATGCATAGCATTAATTTCCCCTGCCCCTACAAATATTTCACCTGCAATTAATTCGTCAGCTTCTAAGAATTCTTTTTCTGTTTTATCTGCTAAATCAATAATTTCCTCAGCACGCCTTCTTAATAACATGCCTGCATCAGTTAAAGTAATTTTATTTTTACCTCTGATTAATAATTGTGTATTTAGTTCATCTTCCAGTTGCATTAATTGTCTTGATAATGTTGGCTGGGTAATATGTAAAACATTGGCAGCTTTGGTAATATTTTCTTCTCTTGCAACAGTTAAAAAATATCTTAAAATTCTTATCTCCATACCATCTTCTTCCTTTCATTATTTTTTATTATAGATGAAAAAAAAGCCGATTACAATACATGCAATCAGCTAAGTAACATGCTATATAGAAATGGCTTCCTGTTCATAGAGTTGAATTCTATTCATCATTTCTTCAGTGGCCTGTTGAGGACTGTTTTTTAAAAAGCCATCTTTAAATTCATAATGAAGATCAATAGAATCATCTGGAATTTGATCTGTATATTCATTAGAAAAACCAATCTTCCAACACCTGTTTTCTTTGTAAGCATATAAAGTCATATCATCTACATCATGTACATCTTGAAACAACTGTTTTACGAGTTCATATAACGCATATTTTGAAATATAATACACCCTTCTCGCCTCTTTTCATACTTCTATTATATAAAATAAAAGCCCTTACAACAATAAAAATCAACTTATTTTTTTATTTTTTTATAGACAAAGATTGCGAAAATGAGTGACAGTGCTATAATAAAAAAGCATTTAAAGGAGTGTATAGTAAATGAAAAATGATTATCATGATGTGATTGTTCATTATATAATGGCCATTGTTGGTGGCTTTTTTGGTGGATATGCTATTTTTACAAGGATGAATGTATTTGGATCTGCTCAAACAGCCAATTTAATCGACTTAGTTGAAGCACTTTTAGGAAGTCATTATATAGATGCTCTCATCAGAATAGGTGCTGTGAGTATTTATATCCTTGCTATGATCATAGCGACATTTCTAACTTATCGTACAAAATGGAAACTGCAATATATGGTTTTCTATCTGGAAATCATCTGTGTCATTATTTTAGCTATGATCCCCGAAAATATAAATCCAATTATCAGTTTATATCCATGCTTTTTTGTCACCGCATTTCAATGGTGTGTTTTTAAAGGAGCATTAGGTTATACGAGTTCAACGATTTTTTCTACCAATAATATAAAGCAGACAGTTGTATCTTTGACTGAATATTTTTTAATAGATGATATACAAATCAAACGTGAAAAACTCAAAAAAGGATGTTTCTTTGGAGGAACGCTACTTTGCTTCCATATAGGTGTAGCTATTGCTTATATACTTCACTTATTTTTTGCGATAAAGTCCATCTTATTTTTACTGATTCTTCTTATTATTAATTTTGCTTATTATCTATATCATGATAAATATCACAATATCAATATTATTTTTCATCCAAAAAAGATGATTTGATAAAATTCAAATCATCTTTTTTCTGCCATCACACCAACCAAACGATGTGGTTTATAACATGCTTCAAGATATTGGCATTCTTGTGGAGTTAACTGAAAATCAACAGCACGAATAGCCGTGTCAATATGCGAACACTTTGTTGCTCCAACAATCGGTGACGTCACTTTACTCATAAGCCATGATAAAGCAATTTCACTCATTGAAACATGATGTTTTTGTGCTAATTCTTCAACTCTTAAAATAATAGGTAAATCAACATCAATACTCTGATCATACTTTCCTTTCGCATAAGCGTCTTCTTTTAAACGTTGTGATTGCTCTCCTGGCTGTTTTGCTAGACGCCCAGAGGCTAAAGCACTGTATGGTGTTAAAGCAACCTGATGAAGGTCACAATAAGGTTTCATCTCTCTTTCTTCTTCTCTAAAAATAAGATTATAGTGTCCCTGCACTGAAACAAAGGAATGCAAATGTCTGGCTTTAGCTATTTCATTAGCTTTCGCAATCTGCCATGCATAACAGTTTGAAACACCAATATAACGAATTTTTCCTTGTTGAATCATCATTTCAAGTGCTTCTAATGTTTCTTCTATGGGTGTATAATTGTCCCATGCATGTAATATATAAAGATCAATATAATCCATTTGCAATCTTTTTAAGCTCTGGTTCAGACAGTTTTCAATATGCTCCTTTGCACTAATCCCCTGCTGAATCTGTTCTAATGTACGTCCATGAAATTTTGTCGCTATCACAATATTATCTCGATTCCCATATTCACGAATGGCTCTCCCTAAGTATTCTTCACTACTTCCACCTTGATAAGCCATGGCAGTATCAAAAAAATTAATTCCATGTTCTAATGCATAATGAATGATTTTCTTTGATTGTTCATAAGGTAATGTCCATGAATGCATTCCTTTATGAGGATCACCAAATCCCATACATCCTAAACAAACTTTTGAAACCTTTAAATCACTTGTTCCTAATTGTACATACTCCATTATGATTCCTCCTGTCTTATAATATCTTTTAAATGAAAGCATTGATTTTCATACTCATAAACAAAAATACAACAATTACCAAATCCTTTTTTCAACTCTTCAGCAGGATCTTGCCATGCACGTAAAAAATTAAAGCATGATCCTCCATGACTCACTGCTAAAACAGAATGATGATCTTCTCTGTCCATTATATCTGTTAATGTTTTGACCATTCTTTCTTTTAATGTTTCATTAGATTCGCCACCAAACTGTAAATAATAAGTCGCACATTTTTGTGGATCATTTTCAGCCAGGTAATCATGCTCTCCTTCTAGCAAACCATAATTATTTTCTTTTAATCCTTTACATCTTTGATAAGGTATTGATGTTATCAATTCTAAAGTATCGCAGCATCTTTCACTTGTAGAACTATAGGCATGATCAAAATGAATATTTTGTTTTTCAAACCATTCTTTGGCTTTTTGAGCTTGTTGTATCCCTTTTTTCGTTAATGGCGAATCACACCATCCCTGTATTTTATGTAAAGCATTAAACAATGTTTCACCATGTCTTACCAAATATAATGTTTTCATTGATTGTCACCCCTTTAAATGATAAGCCTCTCCAGGAGCTAAGACATAAATTCTTTCTGGATTAATAACATGTTGATATAAATCTTGAGGATTACCATTAAATGGCGTCATATCTGGAGCATCAACACTTCCCCAATGTATACAAATCAAATCAGCATGAGGATAAGTATTAGCCAATTGAATAGCTCCTTTTAATGTGATATGCCAGTCATTATCAGCAAAATCAAACAAAATAACATCAGGTTGAGGCATATGCAAATGACTATCTAATAGACGCGAATCCCCAGGCAACCAGATAGTTCCATCCGATGTTTCTATCCAATAACCACAGTAATCTTTCTCTTCCCAATAACGATATTGCCATTTCGTTGATCCATTTTGCCAATTGTGCCAAGCTGGTGTTAAACGAATGGATAGATCCTGAATTGAAAAGCAATCATCTATATCATGTTTTTCTGTTTTTAAACCTTCTTCATTCATAACATCCGCCACATAATTAGGAGCATAATATTGTAAGCAGACATCTTTTAAATGATGACATGTCTGCCTTGAAAAATGATCATTATCAATATGAGTAATCAATACACCATCTAATTTTTCTACATCTTGAGGTAATATAGGTACTTGATATAATAAAGGAATATCAAAACCTTCTAAAACTGGATCAATCATGATATTGGTCTGTTGGCTATGAATCATGATACCAGCTCCCCCTAACCAATATATTCTTGTTTCTTGATCAGATAAAAAATCTTGTTTTGTGATTGATTGACTTTGAGGTGCAACAGCCTGCCCCTTATCATTTATAACTACTTTTCTCATAAAAAAATCTCCTTTCTTTTCTGCTTTTATTTTAGCTTAAAAGAGAGGAGATTCCCATTTATAAATTTTTCATTTTGTCCAAAAATGGACATTTTTTATTTTTTGTCTATTTTTTGATAAGGACTTTCTAAAGAATTTTCATTTGAATGAAACAATTTATCCATACCTAAACCTCTCATTTGAACAATCATATCAACAATATCTTCACATGGTACAGGCATATTAGAGAGAATCCAAGATAAGGTCATGCTACTTGATGCATTGGCATGATAAATTGTCGCAAATTTTAAATCATCAGGCATAGGTTTTGATCCATAGAGATTTTGATGCCATTTCAAATCAAATTGCTGGCAATGTTCTACAATATAATCTTTTAAGCAATTTTGTCCTTCCATCTGACAAGCCTGTTTCATAAATTTATGGTACTTTTTGATATTATGAAAAGTCTGTAATAATGATTCATAAAAATCAA